>CAYOZZ010000228.1:0-8234 GCA_964408535.1 uncultured Bacteroidales bacterium
TATATCTCTTTTTTCAGGAATTGTATCCTCTCGAATTTACTGCCGCAAGTTCCGTCTTTACATACATTTCCCCTGAATTCGGAAACCGCATTATACTTATGCTTCTTCATCCATTTTTCGAGATCGAACAAAATCGTATCAATATAGCTCAATCCGTTATTGAATAATGTTGAACAAATCTGTACGGCATAAGCACCGGCAAGCAATTGTTTTACGACTCCGGTGTAATCATGTATTCCTGTTCCGGCAGCAAGATGACAATTCAGTTTGTCGGAAAGAAGAGCGACCCATCTCAATGATTTGGTAACCTCCTGCGGTCCGCTGAGAATATTCTCACGGACAACTTTTTCTTCCTCAATGTCAATATCGGGACGGTAATACCTGTTGAACAGCACAAGACCGTCGGCACCGGCTTCATCAAGACGGTGAGTCATCTGCATCAGATTTGTAAAATAGGTGCCGAGTTTCACTGCTACAGGAATATTGACATGCTTTTTCACCTCCTCGACAATCTCAATATACTGGTCTTCAATCTCTTTGCAGGAGATATACTTGTCGAACGGGAAGATTGCAATATTAAGTTCAATACCATCTGCACCGGCGTCTTCAAGTTTTTTTGCAAACTGCGGCCACTCGTGAGAAGTAACACAGTTAATACTTGAAATAATCGGAATATCGGTATAAGCCTTTGCCTTTGTTATAAGATCAAGGTTTTGCTTCAGACCAAACTCTTTGGCGTGCTTGTTAATAAACTCAATGGCTTCGGGAAACCAGAAATACTTCATATCCTGATCCATCAGCCTCGAAGAGTCGGCAAGCAACTGCTCTTCGAATAACGATTTCAGAACGATGGCACCTGCACCCACATCAGCACATTTTTTGATATTGTTTATGTCACCGGTAAGTTTCGAGCTACTGACAATGATGGGGTTTTTCAGTTTCAGCCCCATATATTCTGTTGAAAGGTCCATAATGATTCTTTATTTATGATTAATAAACTTCTTTGTATTCAAACGATTTAAAACTACTGATTAATTCTTCGGGATTTTGCAGCTTCCGCTTCATCATTTCAACCGCATTTTCAAGATTTTCAATTGCCTTTCCGGTCAGTCCCTCCCTGAAATTCCATTCGTAACCTTTAATGTGCAAAAGATAGGTCGGCGGAATACGGTTATAGATATCCCGGCAAAGTTGAACAATATATCCGGGAGAAGCTGCATGAGTAGTGAAAGCCACTTTTGTATCGGCATCAACCTGTGTAAGAATGAAATCCTCAATATCTTCCACCGAAGCATCGGCAAAAATCACAAGGTCTTTATCCGAAATTGCAGCGGCATCCTCAATATTGAGTTGATAGTTGCTGTCAAATTCAAAACCTTCAAGCCCAAGGTCATTAACCCATTGCTCCATCCTTTCGGTAAAGGCATTCCCCAGACCGTCGTCCTGACGGCCGGGGTTGCCAAATCCATAAATCAGTATTTTATAAGGTGATTTCAATTTTACCTTCTTTTTTTATCAATGATGTTATTATTATTGTCAACAAGAACTATTTCCAGCGGCATTCTTCCCATTGCGTGAGTTGCACAACTCAGACAGGGGTCATAAGCTCTGATAGCCACTTCAACAGCATTCATCATACCTTCCGTTATTTTTTGCTGTCCCTGCATAAACTGTTTTGCTGCATGATTGACTGCTACATTCATCGGTTCGTTGTTATTTGTTGTCGAAACGATAAGGTTAGCCATTGTAAGCTGGTCGTGCTCATTAATTGCATAGTGATGGAAGAGCGTTCCACGCGGAGCTTCAATCACTCCCACTCCTTCCGATCTCTTTTCACCTTTTGTGACAAGTTCGCCTGTCATCAAATCAGGATCATTAAGAAGTTCTTTCATCATTTCCGCACAGTGCAACACCTCAATAAGTCTTGCCCAGTGGTAGTGCATTGACATGTTGTTGGGTTTTCCGCCGGTATATGCTTTAAATTCTTCAAACTCTTTTTGAGCGAGAGGTGAAGGAATGAAATCACAGGTATTAAGTCGTGCCAGCGGTCCGACCCTGTACCATCCGTCTTTCTTGCCGAACTCAGTCAAATAGGGGAATTTCATATAGCTCCAGTTTCTGACTTCTTCTCCGATATAATCAAGATAATCCTGATAATCAACATCATGCAGAATCTTTTTGCCTTCGGAGTCAACAGCTCTTAGGACACCATGATAGAGGTCGAGGGCACCGTCTTTCCTTACCAGACTCAGATGGCTCGACGGGAAAGCGGCAAATCCGTCAATAAACTCTTTGTTTTCCTTATGATAACCTTTCAGAAAAGCGAGTGCATCCTGCGACCAGGATATCATTTTATCAATGTTTAATGGGTCGGGTCCATTCAGGAAGCTCTCCTTTTCTTCCTGTGTCAGGTGTTTGTTAATTCCGCCGGGGATTGCTCCCGTTCCGTGGATTTTCTTACCGGCAGTGGCTTTTATAATCTCCTGCCCGAACTTACGCATCATAACTCCCTGAACGGCAAGATCGGGAAATTTCTTGGCTACTCCGATAATATTTCTGATAGCGGGATCACCGTCAACACCGAAAAGAAGATCAGGCGAAACGAGGTGAAAGAAGTGTAGCGCATGCGACTGGAACATCTGTCCGTAGTGCATAAGTCTTCTCATTTTTTCACCTGTCGGAGTTAATCCGTCACCTGTACCTGCACCTACTATAACATCAAGAGCTTTTGCAGCCGCAAGGTGGTGGCTGACAGGACAGATTCCGCAAAGACGCTGAACAAGCACAGGAGCCTCCCAGTATGGTCTCCCCTGTACAAAGCGCTCGAAACCTCTGAATTCGACAATATGAAGTCTGCTTTGCGAAATATTTCCTTCATCATCTATATGAATGGTAACTTTTCCGTGTCCTTCGACTCTCGTTACCGGTTCTATTGTTATTTTCTTTGACATTGTTGCTGTTTTTAAAGATTAATCAAATTTTACAACTTCATAAGGTAATTTCATCTCATCACCTGTTACAAGTGCTACAAGTGCATTCCAGATAAGGTCTGCCCTCGGCGGGCATCCCGGCAGATAGTAATCAATCTTGACAATTTCGTGGCAGGGATAAACCTTATTCAGAATAATCGGCAATTCCTCATCGTTCGGTAATATTCCGTCGGGGTTGTGACCTTTTGTTGACGGACCGTTGAGATAAGCTTCCTTCAGGCACTCCTCAATTGGGATATTGTTTCTCATTGCAGGCAGTCCGCCCATTATTGCACATTCACCAAGTGAAACCAGTATTTTGCAGTTTTTTCTGAAATCTTTCAGAACGTGGACATTTTCACTGTTACAGCATCCGCCCTCGATGATACCGATATCACACATTTGTGTAAACTCTTTAATGTCATCAATAGGACTTTTATTAAAATCCACAAGCTCAATTAAATCCAGAATTCTCTCGTCAATGTCGAGAAGTGACATATGACATCCGAAACAGCCTGCGAGTGATGTTGTTGCTACTATAGGTTTGCTCATGATTTTTCCTCCTTATTAAATTGTTACTGATTCTTCAATTTCACTTCCTATCGGTTTCTTATCATATTTCCGGCTTCCTATCGGAGTGAAATAACCTCTTTCTTTTTTAAGGATACTTCCGACCGGACAGGTATCCATAGCTGCCGTAGCTTCCTCGTCGGTCATTTGAGAAGCAAGCTCGTGGTCAATATTTATCATAGCCTTATGTCCTCGGCCCTTGATAGCAAATATGCTCTTACCGTCTTTCGTTTTAATGGAGCGAACGCATCTTTTACACAAAATACATCTGTTTCTGTCAATGTAGAGTTTGGTAGATTCCGCGTCCACTTCTTTGGGTTCAAATGCATAGGGGAACCTTGGAACAAGCATTGTGAATTTGTATCCGAGAGCCTGCAGCTCGCAACATCCGCTTTTTTCGCAGGCAGGACAATAGTGATTTCCCGAAACAAAGAGAGTTTCGACAATTATCTTTCTGAGTTCCTGAATATCCTGAGTGCTGTTTTCGACCTCCATTCCGTCAGCAACAGGAGTAGTACAGGCTGTCATAAATCTGCCGTTAATTTTAACATTACAAATACGACAGGAGCCGGCCGGCTTAACACCTTCGAGGTGGCAGAGAGTAGGAATATAGATTCCGTTCTGCTTTGCAGCATCCACAAGGTTTAATCCCCGGTCTGCCGTGCACTCTTTGCCGTCTATTTTAAATTTTACTTTATCGCTCATTTTGATATGCTTATTTTGTTTTCAATTTTATTTCAAAATTTATGCTTCGGGGAACCTGCCAACAGCTCTTGAAGACTCAATAATTGCGGAGTTGAGGTCAAATTCGGTATCATAATCTTTACCTTTTTCGATTTTGGCTTCATACTCACTTCTGAAATTTTCGATACTTGTTAAAATGGGATTGGCGGCTGACTGTCCGAGTCCGCAGCGGTTGGCAATTTTCATCTGTTTTCCCCAGTGTACTATCTCATCAAGGTCTTTTGCCACACCTTTACCGTCAATAATCTTTTTAAGTTTATTTCTCAGGATAACAGTGAGATAACGGCAGGGAGCACACGAACCGCATGATTCGTCAATAAAGAACTCCATAAAATTCATAACTACCTCAAGAATACTTTTATCTTGTCCGATGACTATCATAGCACCGCCTGTCGGAAGGTCTTCATAACATATTGTTCGGTGGAACTCATTTGGTCCGATTAACCTGCCGGAAGGACCTCCGACCTGAACGGCTTTAACATCCGTTGCACCGGCCATTTCAAGCATTTCATTAATTGTCATTCCCCACTCCACTTCAAATGTGCCCGGGTATTTCAAATCTCCTGATATACTTAGCAACTTGGTACCGGATGATTCTTTTGTTCCCATTGATTTAAACCATTCCGAACCGTTGGAGATAATTTTTGTTACCGAAGATAGTGATTCTACATTATTAATAATAGTAGGTTTGTCCATATAACCGACCTGAACCGGAAAAGGCGGTCTGTTTCTCGGTTCGCCGCGTTTTCCTTCGCAGGATTCAATCAGGGCCGATTCCTCACCGCAAACATAGGCTCCTGCACCAAACTGAATTCTGATATCATAATCAAATCCGTCAATACCAAGAATGTTCCTGCCGAGGAACCCTTTCTTGCGGAAATCATTCAATGTAAATTCAAGATGATTTTTCAGATATTCATATTCCTGACGAAGATAGAGAATACCCTGTTTTGCACCGATGGCATAACCTGCAATTATCATACCCTCAAACATAAGACTGGGGCGCTCGGTCAGTATCACCCTGTCTTTAAAAGTTCCGGGCTCACCTTCATCGGCATTACACAAAACGTATCTTACATCACCCTGAGCCTTTGAGCAAAATTCCCACTTCAATCCTGTGGGGAAACCTGCACCTCCTCGTCCGCGGATATTTGAATTTTTTACCTCACTGATAACATCGGCAGGTGTCATTGTTTTCAGTTTTTCAAGTCCTTCACCGGGTGTATAATCAGAGAAAATCACAGCACCACGGCGGTTCAGGTTATTTGTGACCATTGCGTGAACCAGTTCCGACTGATTCTGGCCGCCACCGTAGCTGTTAATCATATCCTGAACCGAGCTTCCCATTCTGAAAGATTTCACCAACTCCTTGACACGATAGGTGGTTATCTTCGGGAAAACAATCCCGTTGATTATTGCAGCAGGCTCCTGGTCATTCATTCCGATACAGGAAGTGTCGTATAGACCGAAAAGGCCGTCGTCAGAAACGGTTCCGAATTTTGTTCCGGTAGCTTTTTCAAAAGTCCTTGCCACCTCGGCACGTCCCATCATCTCCGCAACAAGACTGTTGTTGAGATAGATAGTATATTTGCCGCGAGGATTTTTGCTGAAAAAATGATAGAATGTCAATGTTTGCTCCACATCAACTTTTGAGATATTGAGCAGCAAGGCAATTTCTTTTATATCTTCGTCTGCAGCGAATCCTTTTTCGGAATGAACATCGTGAAGAATATCCATCAGACGGGATTTGTCATTACCATACTTTTCAACGATACTTTGAATATTTAAACTCATATACTTATATCTTTAAATGGGTTATCATATAGCTGTTATTTAATTAACAGCTCAAAATAATCTCAAATATTTCACATGACCAAATGATTTTTTGAATTTAGAAGTGATTTAAATTAGGTTATTGTTAAAAGATTCACAATAGCAGTCAGTTAGAGACTCTTTAGAAGTGATTTAAATAGATATGCTGTAACTTAACTTCCAATTAGGAAATGATTTTTCCAAATATTTCATCACAAAACAAATAAAATATCATTATCACGTAGAAACCGACACATCTTGTTTTAACATCAGTAACACCATCGTATGGCGGAGAAATCAAAATCCACAAGTAAAGTGTCAGACTGATTGTTGAAATTAACGAAGTTCGCCCTAAAAAAACCGTCAATTTTGTCAAAAACATTGCCTATTTTGGTAATGCCGCTTTCACTATCTTCCGTTTTAATATAATTATAAGAGGAGTAATAACCGTTTTGAAACCAAATATTAGCACTATTCAATTCATATTGGTCTGTATTAACGGTATCTTTCTCAAAATATGCTAAAACCGAAAAACAGAGTGCACCATTGAAAAGAAGGTTCGATTGATTCAAATCCGAATTATGGTAAATATCATTATATTTGATATGTATAATAATTGTCGTTAAAATATCACTTGTACCCTTAATAACAACTGGAACATCAACATTTTCAAAATCTATAACTTGAAGAGTATCACCGTCCGTATCCTTAAAAACAACTACGTTAGTTCCGGATATAGGAGGCATACGTGATTCACAAGGATCAAGCGGTTCTTCGTAATTTCTGCAAGCCGTAAATCCCATTATGATTAAAAGCAGTTGTATATATTTTAAAATGGTCATATTTTTGTAAATTTTATCATTATACGTTACCCTTTATTTAATCTTTGACACAGCGCACATAACATCCGACGGATTTTTTATGATTTTTTCTTGTTAAAGAGTGTCCTATAATCCAATAGTAGGGATAACCAGGATAATAAATTGAGGATGTCCACCAATACCCCATTAAACCCATATTTATAAATCCCTCGTCACTTCTGAACCCGCCCGGTAAAGCTGTAAATCCGGTTTCATTAAGACAGACGAAGCTTGCATTTTTTTTCCAGTGCTCCTCTCCGTCTTCCTTAAGTAAATCTGTGATAAAAAATCCATCATTTTCCGTTAAAAACGACACAAGTGTGAACCAGTCCTCATCAGTAGCCACATGCCACCCTTCGGGAGCTATACCACGCGGGTCGTTTACCGCATACCAGTTATATATATTGCCGTAAATGCTGCCGTTTGAATCTGCATTGTCATAAAAGCAATATGCTCCGGTAGTCAAACTATCCCAATCCTCATCTCCTTGAACATATGGTATCGGGTCACCTGTCAGGTAGCTCGTAGTTTTCAGGTCTTCAACAAGCCAAACTTGTTCACCGATAATTACTGTATTATAAACATTGCCATCAATGTCAGTTATTTGGCCTTCGGTGCCAATAGGAGTTTTAAAAGAAACCTCATTCCCGTAAACCGCTTTTCCGTATTTTTCAGCAAAAGCACGGGCATAGTAGGTTGTATTTGGTGATAAGCAAGTAGTCCAAACGAGAAACTTTCCATCAACCTCACTTCCCCAATAAACCATATTTGAATCTTTTGTGGGCTTTGGAAATGTACTCCAGCAAACACCGTAAAAAATCATCTTACTTGCATCCCCGTTTTGATGTACCGGACCTCTTATTATTTCGTATCCGACAAGTGCCCTTGATTGCGTTATTGTACCCGGCGGAAATGTTTTTAATTCAACATCCTGTAAACTATACTCTTTATTTTTTGTACAGTTTACTGAAAGTACCAAAAACAGCAAAAGCACTATAAAAATTATGTATCGGCTAATTCTACTTATGTGCATTATTATTAACATAATGAAATAACACCGTAAAATTACAAAAATAATTAACTAAAAATCAGCGTCCCTGGATTATTTCCTTCAACAACTCTCATAAGATTTTCCTTAGTGTTCATATCAAAAACGATAATCGGGAAGTTGTTCTCACGGCACATTGTGAAGGCTGTGAGGTCCATAATCTTCAGTTGTTTGTCGTAAGCTTCGTCAAAGGTGATGGTCTCAAATTTAACTGCATTCGGGTCTTTTTCG
>CAYOZZ010000229.1:0-10905 GCA_964408535.1 uncultured Bacteroidales bacterium
CGATTTTAATCCGATATACAGTTGGACGGAATGGAATCATGCATATCGCGATATGAACAAAATCTATTTTGTGACATTGCGTAAGGATGTCAAGAATCCGTTTGCTCCTGAAAATGATGAGGTTGAAGTAAAGGAAGATAAGCAGGAGGGAGAGAAAAGGGAGAAAGATAAGAAAGGTGATGATAAGAAAGCAGATTCAAAGAATATTGACATTGACTTTGATGGAATTATTGACAGGATAATAGTTCTTCCGGGGAAGGCAGGCTCATACTGGAATATAAATCCGATTGGAAAGAAGGTCTATTACTCTGAGTATCGTAGCGGGTCGGGAACCAAAATGATGGTTTATAACCTTAAAAAACAGAAAGCGACTGAGCTTGGCAATTATGGCAGTTTTATAGTATCGGCCAACCATAAAAAGATGCTGATAAATTCAAGAGGAAAATATGCTGTAATTGATCTTCCTAACGGAAAGATAAATCTGTCTGATTATGTTGACCTCTCAAATATGAAAGTCTGGGTTGACCTCAAACAGGAATGGAATCAGATTTATAATGAGGCCTGGCGCCAAATGCGTGATTTTTTCTATGATCCCGATATGCATGGTCTTGACTGGAGCGCAATACACGACAAATATCAGCCGCTGGTTCCTTATGTTGATAACAGGAATGATTTGAATTATATTATTGGAGAGATGATTGGTGAGCTGAGCATCGGACATGCTTACATCAGTGGTGGTGACAAACCGAAACCGGAGAGAATCAAGACAGGTCTGCTTGGTGCCGAACTAAGCAGGGATAAATCGGGTTATTACCGTATAGATTCAATCCTGAAAGGGGAAAACTGGACAAGGAAAGTAAGATCACCCTTAACGGAAGTCGGGGTTGATGTTAGCAAAGGCGATTACATTCTCGCTGTTAACGGCAAACCGACAAATAATATGATTGACATCTATCAGTCGTTGCTCGGGCTTGCAGGGAAAGAGGTGGAGCTTACCGTAAACAGCTCTGCCGGTATGTCGGGCAGCAGGAAAGTTTTGATAAAGCCTGTTGCGGACGAAAGCGGGCTCTATTACTATAACTGGGTTCAGAATAATATAAGAAAAGTGAATGAGGCGACAGACGGAAAAGTCGGATATATCCATATTCCCGATATGGGCGTTGACGGATTAAATGAGTTTGTAAAGCATTACTACCCCCAGCTTATGAAAAAGGCTCTTATTATTGATGATCGCGGTAATGGAGGCGGAAATGTTTCTCCGATGATAATTGAACGACTCAGCCGTGAGCTTGCAATGTTCACAATTGCACGTAACGGTTCGCCCACAACAAAACCGGGTGGAATGATGTTGGGACCCAAAGTTCTGCTGATTGATAATTATTCGGCTTCTGACGGAGACCTTTTCCCATACCAGTTTCGCAAACTCGGGCTTGGAAAGATAATCGGAGTTCGCTCGTGGGGTGGAGTAGTCGGAATCCGTGGTGCTCTGCCGTTTATTGACGGCGGACAGTTAAGGAAACCGGAATTTGCTCCTTTCGACACCGAGGGCAAAAAGTTTATTATTGAAGGACATGGTATTGACCCCGACATTGTTGTGCATAACGACCCTGCAAAAGAGTATGCAGGTGAAGATCAGCAGTTGAACAAGGCAATCGAGGTTATTCTTGAAGAATTGAAAAACTATCCTGAAGAGTGGCCTGAAGTTCCTGATTATCCTGATAAGAGTAAATAATAAAAAGGGGGCAAAGCCCCTTTTTTTATTCATCCTCTTTTATTCCGAGTTCTTTTTTAATTAAACCGGTTATATCATAATCCGGATTAAGATATATCCACTGCGAGTCGGGAGTATTCTCAATAACGTAATCGTAACCGTTATCTATTCCTATCCGCCTTGCTACGGCAAAAACGGTATCATAAATAGGTTGAAATTTAGCAGCCTGAAGTTTTGCCATTTCGCCGTCAACTCCAAAAATCGAATCCCTGAACATTTTTGCTTTTTTCTCGGTATTGATTATTTCATCCTGTTTAAGTTTTTTCATCTCACCCGAATATTTATCCTGATTTTTCATATAATCCTGATACATTTGATCCAGGTCTTTGAATTTTGCATCTACAAGTTGCTGCCACTCTTTTGATTTGGCTTCCAGCTCGGCATTTGCAGTCTTAACTTCTGGCATTTTTTCCATTATTACATCAATATTGAAAAATGCAATTTTTTGTGCATTTGAAATACTTAACAAGCAGATCAATGCGAATAAACTTAATGTTATCTTTTTCATAGTAGTTGATTTTTTGTTTTGCCAAAAGTAAACATATTTCGGGCCAAAGTGTTACTATCTTGTTATTCGGTAAAAAAAGAATGTAAAATTTGTCAGATCCGAAATATTTACTAAGTTTGCGCTCTCCCGTCAAAAAATAAAACCATAAGAGAGTGTTGGGGCTATTAATTAATAATATTGTCAAAATGAAACGATTAATCATAATTTCAGGTCTTTTGTTTTTAAGTATTTGGGCATTTGCTCTTGATCATAGCGGAACAATAGCTACCGAAACCTGGTATAAAGCTGACAATCCCCATATAATAACAGGTGATGTCAGTATTCCCTCCGGTGATACTCTTACTATTGAGCCGGGATGCCTGATAAAATTTAATTCCGGTTTACAAATGACAGTTGCAGGGGTTTTAATTTCATCGGGAACAGTTAGTGATACAATATATTTTACTTCGTCGGCTGTTTCTCCGTCACAGGGTGACTGGGAAAACATATATTTTAATAATCCTGACTCAGGATGCATAATGGAATACAATAAAATTCTTTACGGAGGATATGGTACGGATTCCTGTCTGCTGAATATTTCTGCAAAAGTAGGCGGCGGCGGATATCATAATGTTTCGGTATCTCATTGTTATTTGGGTGAAAGTGCCGGTTACGGAATAAGAATATCAAAAGCTTCACTTGCAAGAATAACCGACTGTACTATTTCGGATTGTGCAACTTTTCCGATAACTACCAATGCTTTTCAGGTTCCTTATATTTATGGTAATATGTCATTCAGCTCAAATAATCCGAATCAGATTAAGGTCTTGGGAAAAACGGATGTCACCACTGCAACCTGGCATTGTTTAGGGATACCTTATTTTATCTGGGGTAACGATATTGTTGTTTCGGCTGACAATATCCTTACAATTAAACCGGGAGTGGAGATAAGGTTTGAACCGGGACATACCCGGAGAATTAATGTGCATGGCGGGTTGTATGCCGTTGGTACATCCGATTCGGTTATTGTTTTTACATCAAACAGGACTACCCATATTCCGGGAGACTGGCGAGGTATTAATTTCCCTGAATCCACAATAACATCTTATATGACTTATTGTGATGTCGGTTATGCAGGTGCGGTTGTAAATAATTCAGATTCAACAAATATACGATTGATGGCATCGCAGGTAGTGATGAGAAATTGTCACATTCATCATAGTGCAAAAAAAGGTTTGATAGTTAAAGGAGGGAGTCATATAACACTGATAAATAACAGGATAATAAATAATGCGGGAGTTGGGATTGATATTGTCAGGCAAGGTGGTGCATCTGCCGATTTCGGCTCTGACCCAACTGAATGGAATGACATTTATAATAACGGTGATTATGATCTGACAAACGGATTACATGATACATATGCAAGATATGTTTACTGGGGAACGACAGACTGCTCACTTATAAGCGACACCATTTACGACTATATTGACAATACATCGCTGGGACTGGTTGATTTTAATCCCTGGCTTGATGCAAGTCATAATGTGGCTTCAACAACAAGTGGTACCTGGACAGGTACTACAGATTCCGACTGGAGGACAGCAACCAACTGGAATGGAGGTGCAGTACCCTGTTATATTATGGATGTTGAGATTCCCGGCACTGCCGCAAATTTCCCCGGTATAACCGGTAATGAGATGTGCAGAAATCTGACAATGAAACCGAATGCCGAAATGACAGTTGAGTCAACCGGCGATTTTAAAACTTTGGGAGATTTTGAAATGCAGGCAAATTCTTCGGGAGATATACCTTCTCTTGTTAATTACGGGGACTTCTCCGTTAGAGATTCTTCAATAATTCAGGACTATATCTCTTCCGGGAGGTGGCATTACATTTCTTCCCCTTTGACAAATGATACCGCAGGTGTCTTTATGGATATGTATCTCTATTCATTTGACGAATCAATTTATGATACGAACGCGACGGGACAGACAACTGCCGGATGGGTAAATATTTCCGATGAAACCGCTTCTCTCACTCCGGGTGCAGGATATAAGGTATGGTCATTTTCTTCAAACCCCGGGAATAAAACAGTGTACTTTACACAAGGAGACTTGAATGACGGGACAACAGAACTGCCGACAACCGCAACCGATCAGGATGGAAATAGCAGTATTGACGGGAAAGAGGGCTGGAATCTTGTCGGAAATCCGTTCCCTTCGGCTATTGACTGGGATAACAGCGGATGGATTGGAAAAAGTAAATTTGACGCTTCAATTTATGTTTATGACGGCACACAGTATCTTTCGTGGAACGGTTCGACAGGCAGTCTGACTGACGGTGTTATACCGGCAATGCAGGCATTTTTTGTTAAAGCAAATGATTTTTCTCCCTTACTGAAAGTCGGGAATAATGCAAGAGTTCATGGAGTATCACCATATAAAGGTTCCGAAATTCAGAATCTTCTGAAATTAACGGTTCAGGGTAATGGATTTAAGGATGAAACATTTATTAATTTCGATGTAAATGCAACTGAAAATTATGACAGTCAATATGATGCATATAAGTTAAAAGGTATTGACGAAGCTCCGCAACTTTATTCGATTGCGGGTGATGATATTCTTTCGATAAACGTACTTCCCCGGCTTGATGAAGAAGTTACCGTACCTTTGGGATTTGAGGTTGGAAAGGCTGATACTTATGTGATGACCGCCTCGGAAACTGAGAGTTTTAACAATGGAACTGACATTTATCTCGAAGATTTAAAAGAGAATGTATTGATAAACCTTTCAGAGCAGGATGAATATATGTTTAATGCAAATCCTCTTGATGAACCTGACAGGTTTATACTTCATTTTTTCGGAGTACAGGGTGAAAATAACTTTCAAAGTGACTCTGGTGTACAGATTTATTCTTATGGAAGCGAAGTCTTTATAAGAAACAATATGGAAATGCAACTGACAGCAGGTGTAACTGTGTTAAATATATCAGGTCAGAATGTTTGGTATAGAAAATTATCACTGACGGATATTGAACAAATAAACCTGAATCTTAAACCGGGATATTATATTGTCAGGGTTAGTACCTCGAAAGGAGTTTATAATAAAAGAGTTGTTTTATGGTAATGATTAAAACAATTAATCACTTCATTCTGCTTATTGATTGGATAGCTCAGTACCATACTCTTTTAATATCCCGGATTGAGCTAAATGTTTGTTAAATTCACCTTTATATATTCTAAATAACTTTCCTTACGGAATCAATTACTGTTCCGTCAACCCATTTAATTACGGCAACAATCTCATCACCCAAAACAGGTTTTTCGGGTTTTCCGCAAATCTTTTCAGCTTCATCTTTAAGTTCTTCAATCGTTTTGATTGGCAGTCCCGAGCCTTTAACTTTTTCTATCAGGTCTGTTCTTTTCGGATTTATTGCAATACCTCTTTCGGTAACGATCACATCTATCAGTTCGCCCGGACCGCAAAGAGTTGTTACTTCATCAAGAATCACAGGCATCCTGTCTCTGAAAAGCGGAATCGGCAGGATAGTCGTTTTTGCAAACAGGCAATTTTGCCAGCCGCCGATACCGTGAAGCAGATAACCGTCGGAGTGTGTCACAACATTGGCATTGAAATTTACGTCAACTTCCGTTGCTCCGAGAACAACAATGTCAACCATAGAAGCGAAATTTCCTTTGCTGTGGTAATTGTAACTTGTAAAAGGACTTGTATTAACATGTCCCGGATTTTCTCTCATTGACCGTACCCCTTCAAGGTCGAAAGTCTGACCGTCGAGAATGTAATCAACAAGTCCTTCCTCCAGCATCTTAACTGGATATTTATTACTTCCGGCACGTATGAATCTTGCTTTCCATCCTCTTTCCCTAAGAATATCCCCGAAATAATTTCCAATTGACAGTGCTGTACCTCCTGCACCCGCCTGATATGAGAAGCCGTCGTAAATTAAACCGGCGGCGTCGCAGAATTTCGCAGTCATTTCAGCAATAAGAAGTCTGTCAGGGCTTTTTGTAATCCTTGTCGTTCCTGAAATAATTTTCTCAGGAAGCCCTACCTTTTCAACTTCAACTACATAATCAACATAATTTCCGTGAATTTGCCAGGGAATAGCCGGAAACGGAACAAGATTATCGGTTACGACAATAACTTTGTGTGCATATTGTGAATCGGCGAGGGCAAAACCGAGAAGTCCGCAGGCAGCCGGCCCGTCAACACCGTTTGCATTTCCGAAAGCATCAGCTGTTGGTGCCGCAATAACCGCAATATCAATAACTACCTCACCGTCCTGAACGGCCTGATATCTTCCGCCGTGCGAACGTAGAACTCCAAGTCCTTTCATTTTACCTTCCGATGCAAATTTGCCGAGGGGGCCGTTCATACTTCCTTCAATCCTGTTTATCGTCCCGTCTTCAAGATATGGGATAAGATGTTCCTGACATGGAAATGATGCCGACGGGTACCACCTCAGGTCTTTAACTCCAAGCTCGTGTGCAATATCGAATATCTGATTGGCAATCAAGTCACCGTTGCGGAAATGGTGATGTGTCGAGATTGTCATTCCGTCTTTTAAACCGGCTTTAATCAGCGCCTCTTTCAAACTTGCAACTGTTTTGTTTCCGTCTGCCGGATAATCGGCACAAGACGGAATTGGCGGAGCATATTTTCTCCCTGTAGGTTTATACTTGCCGACACCTTTGTATGGAATATGTTCTTCGCCGTTTATGATTGTCGGCACCTCTCTGCCGGCGGCATTTTTAACTATTTTATCGTATTTCTTCATTTTGATTTTTATTAAAATAAAACAACTTATGCCTTATCTTTACTGCATATCTTCTCTCCAGTTTTTATCAAGTAATCCGAGTGATACTGCAAGGTCAATTGATTTCTGGGCACGCTTTACAACAGGTGCATCAATCATTTTCGAACCGAGCGACACTACTCCGAGACCTTTTTCCTTTGCCGTATAAAAGGCATTAACTATTTTCTTTGCTTTTTCGATTTCGGCTTCGTCGGGAGCAAAATATCTGTGAATGACTTCAATCTGACGGGGATGGATACAACCCATTCCGTCAAAACCAAGTGCCTTCGATTTTAAGACGTTTTGCTTTAATGCTTCCATATCCGAGACATCGGAGAAAACCGAGTCAATAGGCTGGATACCTGCTGCCCTTGCCGCATTTACCACCATCGAGCGGGCAAAAAACGATTCGGTTCCTTCATTCGTACGCTTTGTACCGAGGTCGGCGGTGTAATCTTCAAGGCCAATTGCAATTGAAGCAACATTATCGGCAGCAGACGCAATCTCAAAAGCTTTCATAACTCCGAGAGCACTTTCTATGATTGGCATAAGCCAGATGTCGTAAGTCAGTCCCTTTTCTTTTTTTATTTTATTAATACGTTCGTTTACAAGTTTTATCTGCTCAGCACTTTCGCATTTAGGGACAAGAATCAGGTTAACGAAATGTGGAACAACAAAATCAAGGTCGTCCAATCCTGCCGGTATCTGGTTTATACGAACCATTCTTTCGGCTCCGTAAAAATTAACCGCCCTTAAAGCATTTCTGACATTATACCTTGCTTCATACTTTTTGTCCGGTGCAACTGCATCTTCAAGGTCAAGAATTACACCATCAGGGTTATGAATGCCTGCATTTATCATCAGCTTTGGCGTATTACCGGGAAGGTAGAGCCTTGAAAACCTGAATTTGTCCTTCGCCGTTGTCGAAGTGTTTTCAGGAATAACTTCCGGCAGATATTCCTTATCACTGTCAATAAGTTGTTTTACGGCAGCTTCCACTCGTGCGGCTATTACAAACGGTAACGCTCCGGTATCTTCAATTTCAATCTTTGCATTTTTAATGCCGAAAAAGTCGAGCATATCCAGCACCTGTTTTCTTATGGAATTTCCGAACATCACTTCGACCTTACTATTCAATAATAGGTCAATTCCACCGGATTCCGTTAATTCGAGGCTGACGAAACAGTCGGATTTTACTCCTTTGCCTCTGTTTCCGGCTGTTGCTGTTTTATATGAGTTGTTATCCATTTCTTAAATGTTTAGTAAGAAAAAATGAGAGGTCAAAAATAGTATAAAACATAAACTGAGCAAGCAAGAATCGGTCTAAATTTTCCGAAATTAATACCTCAACCATTTCCACAACTCACGATAGTTAATTTTTTTACCGTAAATGAGTATTCCTGTGCGGTAAATCTTTGCAGCAATCCAGGTGGAACCTATAAAGCCGAGGATAAGAAGGGTAAACGAGAGGTAAAGGTCGGTGAAAGGAACGCCGAACGGAATCCTGATCATCATAATAATAGGAGAGGTGAGCGGTATTATTGAGAGCCAGAATGCTATTGGTCCGTCAGGATTTGTTATGATAACCTGCGCCAGGGCAAGCGATAATATCAGGGGGACAGTCACCGGCAGCATAAATTGTTGTGTGTCGGTTTCACTGTCAACAGCAGCCCCGATTGCAGCAAACAGCGAGGCGTAAAGCAGGTATCCGCCAAGGAAAAAGAAGAGAAAGGAGCCGATCATCACAGGAAAGTTGATTGATTGTATTGATTCGAAAACGGCAATTACCGATTCATTAACATCGGCATTTTGCATAGCGTCTCCCATATCACCGGCAGGTATAATATTTTCCGTTTGCATTTGTAGTTGAGATTCCTTGAATTTTGAAATGTCTGTTGAGTAAATTGAAAGAAAACCCGAGACGATAATAAGTGTAAAAACAACCCATAAAGCAAACTGTGTAAGACCTACAAGGGCAACACCGACTATTTTCCCCATCATCAACTGAAACGGTTTTACTGATGATACTATGACCTCAATAATACGGTTGACCTTCTCCTCAATAACACCTCTCATAACAAGAGCACCGTACATGAAAATGAATATGTAAATGATAAGTCCGCCGATAAACCCCACAGCCATACTTAGCTCCGTTGAACTTTGCTTTTCTTCTCCCGCCTTGTTTATCTTTATTGTCAGTAGATGTATTGTTGATTTAATTGATTTTAATATATCAGGGTCAATGCCTGATGCCCTGAGTTTCAATGCTTCAACCTCTTTGCGCATTACGCTTTTTATGTATCCTTTTACTATTATATTCGGCTGACCTGTGGAATAAAGTTTGGCTGCCTGTGGAACGCTCAGCTCCGTTTTCGGGATATACAGAACTGCGTAAAGGTCGTTATTTGTAATGTTTTTCTTTGCCGATTCAATGTCGGTATCCAATTTCAGAAACTGGATATTGTCGGTATTTTTAAATTCCGGCCAGAAAATCCCCGTTTCATCTATTATGCCAACAACCTTTTTACTACCCTCCATCTCAGCTACATACACCGGTACAATGAAAAGTGCGGCAAGCAGGATTGGCCCGAGAATAGTCATAATGATAAATGACTTTTTCTTAACCCTTGTGAGATATTCACGCTTTATTATGAGTAAAATTTTGTTCATTTTCAGTCCTGCTTTTTGTTTTCTTCAACCTTGCGTATGAATATTTCATTCATTGAAGGCAGAATTTCGTTAAACGAGTGAATCTCAATGTGCGGAATCAACTCTTTTAATAGCTCATTGGGATTGTTACTGTTTTTTATTCTGATTGTCGCTTTTTGCATATCATCATCCTGCCGTTGCGATATAATTTCATAACCGTTTTTTAATATGCTTGAAAGGTCTTTTTCAGACGATCTGAAAGCAATCTCAAAAGAGTTTGTTTTATATTCATCCTTAACATCCTTCATACGTCCTTCAAGAATTTTTTTAGAGCGGTCAATCAGGGCAATATGATCGCATAGCTCCTCAACGGAAGCCATATTGTGGGTTGAGAAGATGATTGTTGCACCATTATCCCTCAATTTCAGAATTTCGTCTTTCAGGAGATTAACGTTAATAGGGTCGAAACCGCTGAAAGGTTCGTCGAATATCAACAGTTTCGGGTTATGTACTACCGTTACGATAAATTGTATTTTTTGCTGCATACCTTTCGACAGTTCCTCGACTTTTTTATTCCACCACGAGTTAATCTCAAATTTTTCAAACCACTCTTTTAATCTTAGGGATGCATCTTTTTTCGAGAGACCTTTCAGGCGTGCAAGGTAAAGAGCCTGCTCACCCACTTTCATTTTTTTGTATAATCCCCTCTCTTCAGGCAAATAGCCTATTTGTTCCACTATATTTTTTGTGGCCTCTTTTCCTTTGAAAAGCAGTCTTCCGCTGTCGGGGGCAATAATATCGTTAATAATTCTGATGAGTGTTGTTTTGCCGGCTCCGTTCGGGCCTAACAGTCCGAAAATACTTCCTTCGGGCACACTAATGCTCACTTTATCAAGGGCTTTATGCCCTGCATACTGTTTTGTTACATCCTGTGCTTCGAAGAGGTACATTATATTATTATTTTGTTGAAAACTCCCATTCCCGATAAAAATCAGCCTGACAAAAATAGTTGTTTTCCTGAAGGTAACATGAAAATATTTTGAAACATTTTTTGTATCTTTGCAGGTAGTAAATAATAAAAGTCATGTTTATTGCAAATCCCATATATGATGTAGTATTCAAGTATCTGCTTGATGACAATAAAATTGCAAAGCTTTTTGTATCGGAGATAATCGGAGAAGAG
>CAYOZZ010000230.1:0-15164 GCA_964408535.1 uncultured Bacteroidales bacterium
AACAAAAGAAGAGAGACGAATTCTTGAAAAACTGAACGAATCTCCAAACTTCAAACCCAATCCTTCGGGAAAGGATAAAAGCTTCTTTGCACGAATGAAGGAGGTCTTTAGTAATTAGTTTATAATCACTGCCGCCTATGATATAAAACCTTCCTGTCGCGGTAAGCGGAAACCGAATAATAATTATTTATTGTTCTACCCTATCTTTCTCATCCTGATACTCTTCGGGGTCATTTCCGCATACTCATCATCCTTGATATATTCAAGAACTTCCTCAAGAGAGAAGTTTACTTTCGGAGCTATTTTGGCCGATTCGTCGGAACCCGAAGCCCTCATATTGGTAAGTTTTTTCCCTTTGGTGATATTCACTTCCAAATCTTTTTCTCTCGTATATTCTCCAATCACCTGACCTTTGTAAACCTGCTCGCCCGGTTCTACAAAAAACCGTCCCCTGTCTTGTAATCTGTCGAGAGCATAAGCAAGTACCTGACCGGTTTCGGATGAGATAATTGATCCGCGTTTACGGGTCGGAATATCATTTTTATAAACATCATATCCGCGAAGACGATGATTTATAACCGCTTCACCGGCTGTTACCGTCAGGATAGCATTTCTAAGCCCGATAAGTCCCCGCGAAGGAATATCAAATTCCAGATGTTGCAAGTCACCTTTCGGCTCCATTACAAGGAGGTCGCCCTTACGCTGTGTCACAAGCTCAATGGCTTTTCCCGAATACTGTTCAGGGACATCAACAAAGAGAGTTTCATAAGGTTCGGACTTTACACCGTCAATATTTTTGATAATGACCTGCGGTTTCCCTACCTGAAACTCATATTTCTCTCTTCTCATTGTTTCGATTAAAATGGAGAGATGAAGAATTCCCCTTCCGAAAACATTAAATTTATCTTCTGTATCCGTTGTTTCAACACGCAAAGCAAGATTTTTTTCAGTCTCCTTGAACAGTCTGTCGCGCAAATGCCTCGAAGTAACATATTTACCTTCTTTACCGAAAAAAGGCGAATTGTTGATTGTGAACAGCATACTCATTGTCGGTTCGTCAACTTTAATCCTTGGCAAAGGTTCGGGATTCTCAAGGTCGGCAATCGTATCACCGATTTCAAAATCATCAAGCCCTACAACTGCACAAATATCTCCGCTTCTCACGGCTTCAACTTTTTCGCGGTTAAGACCTTTAAAAAGATAAAGCTCCTTTATCCTGACCTTCACATTTTTATCCCTTTTACAAAGAATGTAATCTTTACCAATGGCAAGATCACCTCTGTAAACCCGTCCTATTGCAATACGTCCCACATAATTTGAATAATCAAGCGAAGTTATTTTCATTTGCGGTGTACCCTCATAATATGGTGCTTCCGGAATATTCTCAATAATAGCATCAAGCAGAGGGACAATATTATCAGTCTGAACTTTCCAGTCGGTACTCATCCAGCCGAATTTAGCCGAGCCATAGATTGTGGGAAAATTCAACTGATCCTCGGAAGCATCCAGATTAAACATCAGGTCGAAAACCTGCTCGTGCACGATATCAGGATGACAGTTTTCCTTATCAACTTTATTGATAACCACTATCGGTTTCAAACCAAGTTCAATTGCCTTTCCGAGTACAAATCTCGTCTGGGGCATCGGGCCTTCAAAGGCATCAACAAGCAACAAAACGCCGTCAGCCATATTCAATACCCGTTCGACCTCACCACCGAAATCGGAGTGCCCCGGAGTGTCAATGATATTTATCTTAACACCTTTGTACGAAACGGAGACATTTTTTGAAAGGATTGTAATTCCCCTTTCGCGCTCCAAATCATTCTGATCAAGAATTAGTTCGCCGGGGTCTTTCCTGTCGGTCAGTGCATGACATTCGTGAATCATATCGTCAACCAGGGTAGTCTTACCATGGTCAACGTGTGCTATTATTGCTATATTTCTTATTGATTGCATTCAAATATTTTTATCGGATATAAAAAAGCCCGGAAAATCCGGGCTTTAAATCGTTACTCAAAATAATATATTTGTTAAGCTAATTTAACATCAACAGCATTCAAACCTTTACGGCCTTCTTTAAGCTCAAATATTACTTCGTCGTCTTCTCTGATTTGGTCTACTAAACCTGATGCGTGAACAAAATAATCTGTTCCCGATTCATCGTCAATAATAAATCCAAATCCTTTGGACTCATTAAAAAATTTTACTTTACCTGTTTTCATTAGTGTATTATGTAATTAATAAATTAAACTGGGCACAAAAGTAATACTAATAATAAGACCCCCGACAAAAAAGTCAATTATTTTCAGATAATTATTGTTTTATGTCAAATATTTGAATATTTACATATAATTTTGTGAACAATAAAGAATAGGGAGTGTTATTTATATTTTTAACATAAAGTATCTGTAATCTTGTAATTATGGTTTCCAAAAAACAATCAATCTGGCTTTGGATATTTGCAGTAATATTTACGATATCCGTAGCCTTTTATCAAAAAATGACAGGACCAACCTACCCGAAAAGAGGAACGGTTGAGTTAAAAGGCAAAGAATATAAATTTAAACTTTTGACAAGTTATGACGGAGACAAGGCTCCGGTAAAAATAACAATGCCTGAATCTGTCAACGGTACGGTTAAATACCGTGTTTTCAGGAGTAAAGATGAATGGAAAACAATAACAATGCAGCGCCGGGGAGAATTTTTGTTTGCTGAACTGCCACACCTCCCTCCAGCCGGAAAGTTTGAATATATTGTGACTGTGAATGACGGACCAAAGGAGTATCAATTGTATGAAACACCGGTCGTTATAAGGTATAAAGGTGCGGTACCGCTCTATATACTGATACCTCACATTATATTTATGTTTACGGCAATGCTCTACTCCACAAGAACCGGAATTGAGGCGATTTTTAATGGAAGCAGAACTTTCAGATATACCAAAGTAACTATTGTGAGTCTTTTTATCGGCGGATTGATTTTAGGACCTATTGTTCAGAAATATGCTTTCGGTGATTTCTGGACAGGCTGGCCTTTCGGCGGTGACTGGACAGACAATAAAACAATATTCGCTTTTCTGTTTTGGGCAATAGCCGGATTTGCATTGCACAAAAACAGAAAAAACAGACTCTGGCCCATCATTGCCTCCATAGTTTTGCTTTCGGTTTATATGATACCACATTCAATGGGTGGTTCGGAACTTGACCCTGAAACAGGTAAAGTTACAACCGGAATGAAAGAGTAATGAAATAATACGGTATCAAATACAAATACCAAAGGTAAGCCATTTCAGGGAATTATCCGCCCTATTTGGCCTGAACTTTTGCAAGAACAGGGAATCTTTGTTGTGCAAGGTAGAAAGCACCGAAGAACAAAGTATTGTAAAACAGATCACCGAGAATGCCATTATTTAAAAAAGGTAATCCTGCCGTGTAACTTTCAAGCAGTCCGGCAAAATTTTGCGGGTAAAACGGACTTCCAATCCAAACTGCAAAATTTGTAATAAGGAAAAAAACTATTGACGATCCGACAGACGCAAGAAGCAGGGAACCGATTTTAACCCTGTTTCGCAACATAAAACCAAATCCGACAATAACCGCAAAACTGAGATAAACGGCAATCATATACGAATGGAATCCGAGAATCATATCCGAAATAAAAAGTGCAGCCATTGGAATAAGAAATGCCAGATACTTCTTGCTGAAATAAGTACCCCCGAACAAAGCCATAGCAGCTATCGGGGTGAAATTCGGCCAGTGAGGAATGAGCCTGAAGAGCGCTCCTGCAATGACAACTGAAAGTATAAAAATAAATCTCGGGTTCAATCTCTTATCATTCATAGTTAAAGTTTTTTGCTTTATTTTTCGTTTACAAAAGTAAAAAAATCATTGATTCTTTCGAAAATAAAACAAAAGTTTTATTAAAAAGTTTTTAACCTGCTTTATATACTATGAGTTTTATAAATTGTTGAATTAGTGAAATAGCAGGTAAAATCAAAGTTTTGTGTTACCCCTACCTGAATTTTAATAACACTCTGAACCCTTTGTTAATAGCTTAGTTGCACTGTTTCTAAATATGCTATTGTATAATTCGGGTTTAACGGCTGCCGTTGACAATAAATTTACCTGTTAATGTTTTTCTTCCTGTTTCAGCAATTAACAAATAAACACCCGGCAACAATTGCGTACCGGTTATGGTTTTAAAGTTTAAGAAGTAATTATTTTCACCGGAGATATTTGATTTTTCGCAACTTGAAAAAATAACTTTTCCTGAAAAATCAATAATTTTCAAAGTATATTCTTCATTTTTCCACGTGTCAAATTTCACAGAGATATAATCCGATGCTGGATTAGGGTAAATATTAATGCCTGAATTATCGGGAATTACGGTATTTTCATCTGTTCCGGTATTTAGTGGAGGATATGCAATATTTGCAATAACTCCTTCGATAACCGTCAGGCCGTAGGGCATATTTTCATCCGGCAGCAGATACCAGCCGTTATATCCTCCGCCCCAGCCGAAATTAATATGATAATAGTCGTCTGTATTATATCCGTCAAGTACCAGATTGTGTCCAACTGTCCAGCTTTCATTAACAAGAGCAAGATGAGCCGGACGCGCCTCCATCATATTATTTTTCAATATTGTAAAAATGCTTGTGTCGTTTTCATCCATTAAAATTGCATCCTCAAATCCGAATTTCAGATATGCATCAAGAGCCTGGCTAACTCCGAATGTGCCGGATACCTCAGATGTATAAACCTGTTTGGCAGCCACTCCGCAGGCAAAACTCAATGCTGCAATTTCATCCGTCGTTAACGGCTTGCCGCTTTGATAATTGAGAGTGGCGGAATCCATATAGTCATTTATTTGCGGGAACGACAGAAAATCATGTTCTTCAAAATCATCATCTATCCAAAAATTTCTTCCCGCATACGAATGGTAGTAGTCGTCCTCATCAGTAAAGAGGGTTTCATTAACAGTTCGGTAATAATTTACAATTTGAGCCATTGCAGTTGCCGGACAACCGACATAGCTTCTTTGTGAGGTTACCGGATCCACCGGACAAAACTTATTGTACGGATAACTCTGCTTCCAGTTGGTTTCGAGCCATCCTCCCGTAGATGTTGTTCCTTCGGGTGGCCACTGCTGAAAAAATTTGTTCTCCTTCTTTCCCGCAATAAGAGCATCCCACTCAGCTTTATGTTTGTCAATAATTGATAAATCCGTCATATCAATGCTTGCAATGCGCAGTTCAATATCTTTTTGCAACAATTCGGTTAACGGATTAGCCCCATCGGTTATGGCAGAGAAATCTCCTGTAAAAGAATAGGCTATTACCGGCGACAACTCTTCTAAAGTTGTGACTGCCATAAATCCCGCCGGACTCAATCCGAACAGGTAGAAAAGTTTTTGATTCGATTCATTAACGAATATTACAGGATTTTGTAAAACCTGAAATTTGTCTTGCATCTGCAACTGTATAACTTTATTGCAGGCAACTTTATAGGCCGAATATTCGGTTATATTCCCGCTAAAAGCAGTTATGACCGACAATGTAAAAATCATTAATAGTAATACCGGTTTTCTCATAATATGATTGTTTAAATATCCCTTAGTATGATTTTGCCCGTAAAGGTAACCATAATCTTTCACAGAGTTACGAATACCTCAATAAATTGAAAAAAGAGTATGGTTCAACAACCCTCTCACCATTATTTGGTTACTTTTGCAAAGTTCTATAGAAAAAACGATGAAGGATCTGTCTGTCGGTAAGGAGAGTAAGTTAATTTTGCAGTTTGCTTCGCCAATGCTGCTTGGTAACGTGTTTCAGCAATTGTACAATATTGTTGACAGCGTAATTATCGGCAGATTTATCGGCAAGGAGGCTCTTGCTGCCGTCGGAGCATCTTTCCCCATTCTTTTTGCAGTTATCTCCCTCGTTATCGGATTTGCCACCGGGGCAACCATTATTGTGGCCCAATACTTCGGAGCCAAACAGATGGAAAAAGTAAAAAGGACAATTGATACATTCTATATTGTAATGTTTTTCGCTTCCCTGTTTTTCAGTGCTGTGGGAATTTGGTTCAGCGATGATCTTTTTCGTTTGATACAACTGCCGGAGGATGTACTTCCTTATGCAAGTCTTTATCTGAAGATTTATCTTTCGGGATTGGTTTTCTTTTTCGGATTTAACGGAACATCGGCAATCCTGCGTGGCCTCGGTGATTCAAAAACGCCACTCTATTTCCTCATACTTTCAACATTTGCCAATATTTTTCTTGATATACTTTTTGTTGTCGTTTTCAAATGGGGCATTGCAGGTGTTGCAATCGGAACGATATTGTCGCAGGGAGGCGCCTTTATTACAGCCATTGTCTATCTCAATAAATATCATAAGGTCGTTAAATTCTCATTTAAGGGTATGGTATTCGACAGGGATATTTTTAAGAAATCGGTGAGGATTGGCCTCCCTTCGGGTTTGCAGCAGTCGTTTGTCGCTGTCGGGCTTCTCGCTTTGATATGGATTGTTAATCTTTTCGGAACAGATGTCATAGCAGCCTATTCAATAGCAATGCGTATTGATTCGCTCGCAATGATGGCAGCTATGAATTTCGCATCCGCTCTCGCGACTTTTGTCGGACAAAATCTTGGTGCCAATAAACCCGAAAGAGTCAGGTCGGGATTAATAGCTACCCTGAAAATGACCACAATCATCTCAATATCAATATCTCTTATCGCTATTTTCTTTTCAGATAAACTTATGGGAATGTTTACGACAGATGAGAACGTTATTGCAATCGGTGCCCGGTATCTTATAATCGTAAGTTCTTTTTATGTGATGTTCTCAACCCTTTTTGTGTTTAACAGCGTTATGCGGGGAGCAGGCGACACTCTTATCCCGATGTTTATAACACTTCTGGCATTGTGGGTCGTAAGGATTCCGGCAGCATATTTTCTATCAAGGCATTTCGGTGTTGACGGTATCTGGTGGTCAACACCGATGGGGTGGTTTGTCGGGATGACATTTTCCTTTTTGTATTATATGACAGGACGATGGAAACGCAAAGCTGTCGTTAAGTACGATGAGGAGAAACTGGTACTGTAAACTCTTTTAACATCTTTACAGCCTGTCTTCTTCCATACTCTATCATCTCTTCCGAACGGTAGAACTCAAAAATCTCGCAGGAACGTCTTGATATTGGAATCAGAATATCGGGCTTGTTTTGCTTAATGGCAATTTCGGTTAGTCTGATTTGCATTGCGTAAAGCGATTTATTCATCAAATCGAAATAACCGGCGTGCTTCTCTTTTGTTGTTTTGAAAAATTTCGACCAGTGCTTATTTATATAGTCAATTGTCTTTTTATAATTCTTTTCTTCTTTCTCCGAAGGTTTATTTTTTTTGGAACGGCGATACGGCAAGTCAGCATTAAGATTGACAGCCACGAGAATATCATTGCCGGAGCGCTTTACATAATCAAGCGGCAAAGGTGCCAGAACACCACCGTCAACAAGATAGGTGTTTTTATATTTGACCGGGGTTATTACAGTCGGGATAGCAACCGAGGCACGGATTGCATCCGTAAGACTGCCGCTGGTAAAAACCACCTCTTTATGATTTTCGATATCAACTGCAATGGCAGCAAAAGGAATAGCAAGCTCTTCTATTTTTGCATTACCGATTATTTTACCCATCTCCCTGAATATTTTCTCACCTTTTATCAATCCGCCTTTTGTAACCGCAAAATCCATCAGTTTAAAAACATCCAGCTTACTGAGGTTTGTCACCCATTCCTTGTACTCGTCCATTTTCCCGACAGCATAAACACCACCGATTACCGAACCGATTGATGTACCTGCAATTGAGGTAATGTTATACCCTCTTTTTACAAGCTCCTCAATAACACCTATATGAGCCAATCCGCGTGCACCTCCACCGGATAGTACCAAAGCAACATTTTTTGTCTCCTTTTTCATTTTTCCAAACGTTTTTTATCATTAAACCTGATTTCCTTCTGCCGTTATGTACCTACCGGTTTTACCGGGACATTAACAAATCGCTAATTTCCAACATCTTCAACTCATCTTCAAAATCATCAATATAACAACAAACCGACAGTTTATAATTTTTATCAAGTTCGTACTGTTTAAAACTAACATCCTGATTGGTATCGGCATCGCTGAACAGACGAAACCGTCCGTCACTGCCTGTTATTGTAAATGTACCGAGAGGTTTTGTCAGCCCTTTGCCGAGAAGTTTAAGGTAGCTTTCTTTCATCGTCCACAAATCGAAAAAATATTCCAGTTTTTCAATTCCTTTCTTTGAAAACAACACTTTTTTTTCAGCTTCCGAATAAAACCTTTCCGCAATTTCAAAATTGACGGGTTTTATTTTTTCAACATCAATTCCGGTTTCCGAAACATCACAAAAAGCGGCAACAACGTAGTCACCACTGTGCGAAATATTAAAATGAACCGGAGCCTCTTTTAAGTACGGTTTTCCCTTTTCCGATTTAACGAACCTGAAACTATCAACAGCAGCATCAAGCTTACCGGAAAGAATTTTTCTTACCATTAATTCACCCAACAACGAGCGCTGCAAAACATTGACCCTTTTAAATCTTTTCATTGCCTCCCTCTCCTCTCCGGGAAGCAGTGCCAGGAGTTTTTCCCTTACGTTCAAAAAATCCTGTCCGGGCAATATTTTTATGGCATAAACCTCAGTCATCCCTGTTATTCATCTTTAAATCCATTTGCAAAAGTATGCTAATTCTTAACAGACACCTGTACGGATGTGGGATAAATAACACTTTTTTATAACAATTTTCATAACTTATCAATACAATTTCTTAATTTTGACTTTTAAAAACCGGAAGAGAGACAGATGACAAAAGAGGAAGCAAAAAGCAGAATATCAGAGCTAACAGATATTATCAATGAGCATAATTATCGCTATTATGTGCTGGCAAAACCGGTGATTAGCGATTATGACTTCGATATGCTTCTTGAAGAACTGATTAAACTTGAGGAGAAATATCCCGAATTCGTGCAACCTGATTCCCCGACAAAAAGGGTGGGCGGAGATATCACAAAAGATTTCATTCAGCGGGAGCATAAATATCCAATGCTCTCACTTTCAAACACCTATTCCGAAGGTGAATTGCTGGACTTTGACCGCAGGGTAAAAAAAGTTACGGGCGATAATGTGGAATATGTCTGCGAATTGAAATATGACGGTGTCTCCATCAGCCTTTCATATAAAAACGGGCTGCTTGATTATGCCCTGACACGGGGCGACGGAGTAAAAGGCGATGATGTGACGGCAAATATCAAAACCATAAAATCCATACCGTTAAAGGTGCATGGTGATTATCCCGATGAGTTTATAATCAGAGGTGAGGTATTTATGCCAAAGGAGGGATTTGCAAAGCTCAATGAGGAGAGGATTGAGATTGGTGAGGAACCTTTTGCAAATCCGCGTAATGCCACGGCAGGAACCATTAAAACACAGGATTCGGCTGAGGTGGCGAGGCGCCCGTTGGATTGCTACCTCTATTATCTGTTCGGTGAAAACCTGCCCTACGACAATCATTATGATAATCTGATGAAAGCGAAGGAATGGGGCTTTAAGGTTCCCCAATATATAATCAAATGCCGTAAGATGGATGAGGTCTTTGATTTTATAAATGAGTGGGACAAGCAGAGAAAGAATCTGCCGTTTGAGATTGACGGAATTGTTATAAAAGTCAATTCGTATAGCCAGCAGCAAGAGCTGGGGGAAACGGCAAAATCGCCGAGATGGGCTATTGCCTATAAATTTAAGGCCGAGCGTGTTGAAACGGTTCTTAACTCGGTCAGTTTTCAGGTGGGACGTACAGGTGCCGTTACTCCGGTGGCCAATCTCGAACCTGTCCGGCTTGCAGGTACAACCGTAAAACGTGCCTCATTACATAATGCCGATATAATCGAAGCATTAGATGTAAGAATCGGTGATACGGTATTTGTTGAAAAGGGTGGTGAAATAATTCCTAAAATAGTTGGGGTAAACATTGATAAACGGCCTCCCGGTGCTCAAAAACTGAAATTTATTGACAAATGTCCCGAGTGCGGAACACCGTTGGTGAGAAAAGAGGGTGAAGCAAACCACTATTGTCCGAATGAGGATGGCTGTCCTCCCCAGATAAAAGGCAGGATAGAACATTTTATCAGCCGGAATGCAATGAATATTGACAGCCTCGGAGAGGGTAAAGTGGAGATGCTTTATGATAACGGCCTTGTTAAAGATGCAGCCGATTTGTACGACCTTGATTATAACAAACTTATAGGCCTTGAAAAGATTATAGAAGCAACGGAAGATAAGAAAGAAAAGAAGCTTAGTTTTCAGGATAAAACCGTTAAAAATATTCTTAAAGGGATTGAAAAATCAAAGGAGGTGCCGTTCGACAGAGTGTTGTATGCACTGGGGATAAGATATGTGGGACGGACAGTTGCAGCAAAACTGGCAAACCATTATCATTCGATTGATAAACTTATGCAGGCCTCTTATGAGGAACTTATTCTTGTTGATGAGATAGGAGAAAAGATAGCAGAGTCAATAATTAAATTTTTCAGCCGTGATAAAAACAGGATTATCATTAACAGACTCAAAGAGAAGGGAGTACAGCTTGAGTTAAAAAATCCGTTGCAGGTCAAATCGGATAAACTTGCAGGTAAGACAATAGTTGCAAGCGGTAAACTGAATAATTTTTCGAGGGAGGAGATAAAGAAGGTAATACAGGAGAATGGCGGTAAACCAGCATCTTCAGTCTCCAAAAAGACAGATTTCCTTCTCGCCGGGGAAAATATCGGCCCGAATAAACTTGCAAAAGCAAAAGAGCTCGGAATACCTGTTATTAATGAAGATGAGTTTTTAAGAATGATTGATGACGTTCGTTCCCGGTAAATTATTGTGACCGGAGAAAACTACTTTTTGGCACTAAAGTTCCGATTGATTTGATTATTTATACTCCTGAAGAGGTCGAAAAACAGAAAAATAATAAGTATAGTTTTGTTTATGAGGTGTTAAATAACGGAATTACTTTATATGAACTACCGAATTAAGGATATAAAGCAATGGATTATCAAAGGAGATCACGACTTTGGTACTGCAAAGGTCACTTACCTACATATTCCTGAATACTTTGACACTATAACATTTCATTGTCAGCAAGCTGTTGAAAAATACCTAAAGAAAGATTGTTACTGATAAAACAAATATTTCTGTTGATTATAATTCTACTATTGATGAATAAAAGATAAAAGTAAAACGGAAATTGAGTATTTATGCATATTTTTTATTGTTAATTGAAAACTATGAGATTTTTAAAAATAACAAGTATAATAATAGTCGTTCTGATTGCGGCATTTTTTATCATTGCAGCATTTCTACCGGCAAAATTTCATGTTGGACAGTCTGTCGTTATTGACCGTCCTGTCGAATATCCGTTTAATATGGTAAATACACTGATAAACTGGGAAAAGTGGTCACCATTTTCGCAAAACGATTCATCTTTGGTGAATTCATATACCGGTCCGGCAAGCGGTGTCGGCTCTGTTATGTCGTGGAGCAGTAAAAAACAGGGTTCGGGTACTATGAAAATATCCGAAAGCGTTCCGTTCGAAAAAATTATTACCAAGCTTGATTTTGGTGAGCAGGGAACAAGTACTGCTTATTTCGGATTTGAGGAAAAAGACGGAAAAACAACTGTTTTTTGGGGAATGGATGCCGTAACCGGATATCCTGTCGAGAGGGTGGTCTATGCTCTGATGAAAAGCAGTATTGAAAAGGTCTTTAATAAAGGACTGCAAAATCTTAAGTCGGTATGTGAAAGTATTCCGTACAAATTTGAAAAAACCGGAATGCTTTCTTCCGTACCGCTCCTTAAAGACGGCAATCCTGGAAAACCCGGCAAATCGCCCGTTCTTTATGCTCTGAAACTGAACGGTGTTTTTGCTGCGGTGATAAAAGATTCCTGTACATCTTCCGAAATGGCAAAAGTTATGGAAAAGGATTACAGAGAGCTGATGAATTACATTTTTCAAAATCATAATGAAAATTACGGGAAACCCGCAACTTTATGGTACAGCTATGACGAAGAGACAACCTTCGGGGTTTTTGAAACAGCGATACCCGTCGGTGAAATGTCAAACGGCATAGGAAACATTAAGGTAAGGAAAATACAACCGAATAAAGTCATTGCAGGACTTCATACCGGACCTTATGAAAACACGATGTATATGTATCAGGCAATAATGAAATATCTGAAAGACAATAATCTTCAGGAAGCCGGCGGACCCGTTGAAATATACCTTAATAACCCTTCAACGGAACCCGATCCGGAAAAACGGGAGACTGTGATTATGTTCCAGGTGAAGTAATAAGGAACCCACAGGTCGTAAAAGCAGAGTTACAGCCCAATCTTCTGATGACTCCGGTGCAATCACACGGATAACAATTGGATTTTCCCTTGCAATAGTAAAAAGCGGTCATCCGGAGATTGTACGCCTGCCAACTCAAATCCAATCCCATACCGCCTCCACGAACTCCTGCCCGGAATCTTGGAGGTGTAGTTTGCCGAAGGGATACTTTGGAATTACCATAAAGCTAAAACAGGTATCTGTTTTAGCAATTATTTGTTAAAACAGGTATCTGTTTTGGAAATTAATTTATATCTTTGTAGCAAAAAAATTCAAAATATGTATAGAGAAGCATTTGATTTTTTACAAAGATGGAAAGCCCGTCAAAACAGAAAACCTTTGATAATAAGAGGTGCAAGGCAGGTTGGAAAAACATTTCTCGTTGAACGGTTTTCATCGGAATATGAAACATATTTAAAAATAAACTTTGAGGAGAATCCTGAATACAGGGAATTATTTCAGACTAATGATGTAAAAACCATATTAACAGAAATCGGTCTGGAGTTTAAAGTAAAAATTAATCCTGAAAAAACACTACTTTTTCTTGATGAAATACAGACTTGTCCGGAAGCTATTCCGGCATTACGATATTTTTACGAAAAAACTCCTCAGCTTAGTGTGATTGCCGCCGGTTCCCTGCTTGATCACATTTTAAACGATATGAACTACCCTATGCCTGTAGGCCGTGTGGAGTTTTTATATATGTATCCGATGAGCTTCAAGGAATTTCTTATTGCCGGCGGAGAAAATATGTTGGTTGATTTTTTAAGCTCTTTTGTTCCCGGAGAAAGCATTTCGGGTGTTATTCATAATAAACTGTTAAAACTGCTGCGCACTTACTTTTTCGTCGGAGGTATGCCTGAAGCTGTGAAAACATATTTTGAATTAAATGATTTGCTTGAAGTCGAGAGGGTACACGAAAGTATTTTAACATCTATAGAACTTGATTTTGCAAAGTACTCAAAAAATAATCAATCGGAATATCTTCGTGATGTTTTTAGGTTTGTCCCTCGTGGGATTGGGAAAAAAATTAAGTATGTGAATATTAATTCATCCGTAAAATCCGTATATCTTAAAGATGCTCTGATTAAGCTTGAACTGAGCAGAATTATCCGCAGAATTTTTGCCACTTCATCAGCGGATATTCCTTTGGAAAACAATGTTAAAGAATCTGTTTATAAGCCTCTGTTTCTTGATGTTGGGCTTGTATCTCATATTCTCAGGGTCAGACTGAAAAGCCTGGAAAACCTTATGCTTCTTAATGAAGGAGATATTGCCGAACAATTTATCGGACAGCAGTTGCTAGTTAGAAAGCCGTTTTTTATCGACAGAAAATTATATTACTGGAACAGGGAAAAACGTGATGCAAATGCAGAAATTGATTACCTTGTTGAAATTGAAAACAAAATTATTCCGGTGGAAGTTAAAGCAGGGAAAACAGGAGCATTAAAATCATTGCAGGTCTTTATGGCGGAAAAGAAAAAGGATTTTGCCATCAGATTCAATACGGATACGCCAAACCTGACTGATGTTGAAGTTTCGGTTAAAATGGGTGATTCGGTAAAGCCCGTTAAATACCGTTTGCTTTCTTTACCATTGTATATGATTAATTTTCTTGATGACTTAAACCTTTCGTAAATATTATTTAACCCGCCTTATGCAATAGCATAATTCGGGTTCCCGTAAATCTTTGCTCATCCCTTGCAAAAATCTATTGAATTCCGGTGCCTATCGGAACATAGGATCGTGATTTAGTTCAATCCCGATAGTTAAAACTATCAAGGACTTCTCCGGAAAGCTTCCGGGATGGTACTATGTGCCGTTTGAAGGCTGTTTATTGTGGGCTGGCTTTTTATTGTGTCTTTTCTAAACATTATTCATTCTCTTCATAATAATAAGAATAATCAATGCCTTTCATAAATGTTTCCCGGTCATCTATTTTATCGGTTAAAGCATTTTTTAACAAGACTTTTAATGTTTTACTATCTACCGGACTTTGTTTCATAGTTTCCATATAATCTTTTTTAGTTATTTTACTCCAATCAACACACTTTTTTAAACGTTTTTTTAATATCAAATCCAACCATATTCGAGTGCTTCTGCCATTACCTTCCATAAACGGATGTGCAATATTCATTTCTACATACTTATCTATAATTTCATCAAAGGTAGTTTCGGGCATTGCTTCTATTTGTTTTAATGTCTCACCCAAAAAGCGTGATACAGCAAATTGAAATCCGCCTTTTGAAATGTTTTTTTGTCTGATTTGCCCTGCAAAATCATACAAACCGCCAAATAAATAAGCGTGAATTTGTTGCAATCCTTTAATTGTCCCAACTTCAATACTATCAATAAATGAACTTTCAAACAGGGCATATGCCTTTGTTTTACTTTTTCCGTCTATACTCTCTTCACTATAAGTAAACCATTCAATAAATCTGTTTGCTTTTTTGCTTGGAAATTCTTTACCTAGTGCAATAATTCCATTATAATCCAACATATCGGACAGGCGTTTTTTTCCATCGGGTGCTAATATTTTCAACTGGGTAGTAATACTAACCACTCGACTATTTTCTTTCTTTAATTTGGCTTTAAGATATTTCCAATAGTTACGGGTTTTATTATAATCATCTTGATCAGTCAGTACAGCAATAATATCCAATACTGAAAACCACCATTTAGCGTTTTCTTCGTCCCAGATTGCAC
>CAYOZZ010000231.1:0-2855 GCA_964408535.1 uncultured Bacteroidales bacterium
ATTATCCACTCTAACAGGTCGTACCGGGGTTTTTCACCCGGTGGAAACTACAATAATGAAGACTTTTCAATTGATTCTATTCCTGAAACAGGTCATCCATTGTGACCTCCGAATCTATTTCTTCAAAATAGTATTCATTTCCAGAATAACAAATTATAATTGGAGAAATCTATGAAAAAACTATTGATATTTCCAGATATAATATATTTATCCGGCGAAAAGGATATAATAAAAGTACATTTCTCCAGCTATAACTTAGCCTGTTTTATTAAAAACTTACCTAAAAATAACAAGTTTATTCAACTTTATTCCTTTGTCTGTCTTGAATTTCAAAAAGTAAACACCATTGGGTAGAGAGGTTAAATTCAGTGTTGTTATTTCTTTATTGATTTTAATCTTCTTAATTAGTCTGCCTGCCTGATCAAATACCACAACTTCAAAAGCATCATTATCTTTCAGATTAATGATTCCGGCAGAAGGATTTGGGTAAGAATATAGTTCTTCAGTGGTTTCTTTTGGCTTGTCAATTCCGGTAAAAAGTGCATCGTGGTTATAAATCTGGAATCCCGATGTTCCGTCCGCGACATAGATGTCATTTCCGTAAGCTGTTACATTCAAGGCAAAAACCCCCGAGGGATAATAATACCCTTCGATAACCGGATTCACCGGAACGTTAATATTTATTGCCTGTACGCCTCCAAGGATGTAACAAGCTGCATAAACATAACCGAAATGGATATCAAGATTATAGACTACATCCATAAGCTCCAGGTAGGCAACAGTTTGCGGTGCAGTGGGATTGGTTACGTCAATTACCTCTATTCCTCCGTAAGCATCAGCAAGATACACATAACCGGACTGAACCTTAATCCTCCAGCTTTTCTGCGACTGCTGCTGATAACGTTTCACAAGAACAGGGTTTTCAATATCGGAGATATCAAAAATGTATAATCCTTTTGTATCGTCATCCTCAAACGGCTTATAATCTATTACATACAAATAATTCCCTTCAACATCCAGATCACTCACATAGCACCATTCCTCCCCGGGAATTGCATTGCTGTTCCAGTTAAATTCCTTTGTAACATAAGAAGGGTTTGAAGGATCGGAAATATCAATAATCGTAAATCCGTCCCACCAGTTACCGACAAAAACATAATTTCCCTGAATTATTGCATCCTGTGTGAGTTGCATATTGCTGTAATGTCCTATCTCATAAGCATTAACCGGGTCGGAGATATCCATAATACTCAGACGGTTTCCCGTTCCCATACTTTCGGGAATATAAGCAAGGATGTTTCCTGAGATATCAAGTGCATTGGCTTTAATATCAACATAAGCAACCTGTTGCGGATTACTTATATCGGTTACATCAAAAACACGAAATCCGTTACTGCCTGTATAAGCAAAGTTATCCTTGATTGCCACATCCGTTAAGAATCCCGGCAATAATTCCTCGTAAGACAACTCCAGCTGTCCGGGGACAGGGATGTTAAAAACAGCATAACCAAGTCCCACGGCAGCTACCTTATCTCCCACACCGGTAATGGCAAGATATACATCAACAAAATGATCAGTCTGAACAGGATTGGTCGGATCGCTCACATCAACAGTATAGACACCGCCTTTATTATCGCCCCACCAGTGGTTAGCAACATAGGCATAATCATCAATTACAACAACATCATACGAGGCTCCCGGGATATCTATGCTTCCGACAAAAGTAATATCATCCGGGTTTGAAACATCGGTAATCACAAGCCCGGATTGCTCTGAAATATAACAATAGTTATCTTTTACATAAACTGCTGTCGGTGACCCTCCGTAACTATCACGTAAAACAGGAGTTTCCGGGTTTGAAATGTCATAAAGTCTTATTGCATTTGTAGTCTGAACGTAAATAAAGTTTCCCTCTGCATAAAAATTCCAGGCATAGCCTGAGATGGATGCGGTTGATTTGTAAACCGGATTAGCAGGGTCAGTGATATCATATACCAGCATTCCATCGGCAACCATTATTATATATAGGTAATCATTATGCGCATAAACTCCTCCTCTTGACAAACCATCTGTAGGTATTCTGGAAATGCGCACAGGATTTGTAATGTCGGAAAGGTCCCAAATTTCTACTCCTGAAAAATAGGCAGCGAGATAAAGACGTTGGGTCGTATAGTCATAATAGCAGTGATCAACCAGTGCCCGCGCACGCACTTCCGAAATCGGTTGCGGTGTAGCAGGGTCGGTGATGTCCATAATCATAACACCTCCACCGGCTGCAATAAAAACTGTGTCGCCTGTAATACTTGAAATGATATCATTCGGGGTTCCGAAAGGCCAGTTGCCCTGAAATGTCATCATAAGCGAATCATAACCATCTTCGCCTTTAAGAGATTGTTCGTTTACTTTCAAAACAGGGTGGTAGTCTTGAATAAACTCTCCGGCACGCGGGACTTTCACATCCATAATGCCTGTTGTTTGACTAACTACACTTAATGCAAGGAAAACGATGATAAATCCGGTAAATAGCTTTTTCATAATCGAGAGTTAAAAGTTCAGACCTCAAATATAGATAATTTTTTTATATTTTAATCCGAAAATCGGGAAAAAACATATTCGGCTTTTATTTTCCAAGGATAACATCCTCATAAAAACTCCATGGGCGCTCCTTTTCTCTGTATTCGTGGCCAAGAATCCACTGATTGTAAAGTCTTTCAATGGTTCCGTCCTTTGTTCTGAAATCTATCCATGTGTTTATATATTTCCGCCATACGTCATCGGGAGCCAACGGTAAAACGAGGGCGTTGGTAATATGGTAGGGCAGCGGATTCACTACTTTATACCCGGGATAGATCAAG
>CAYOZZ010000232.1:0-27273 GCA_964408535.1 uncultured Bacteroidales bacterium
TTTGTCATTGGAGGAGGCCGTCGGTTGGTCGAAAGAGCTGTTGCTGATTTTTGAAAAGGCAGGTGTGAAAGTTATAAAACTCGGGCTTCATCCGTCAGAGGGACTTTTGTCCGGTGATGAGCTGATTGCCGGACCTTTCCACCAGTCATTCAGGGAGCTTGTGCTCACTGAAATTTGGAGTGATATTCTTAGACCGCTTATTGATGGAAAAGAACAAAACACGAAATTAAGAAATGAAAATGAGCCGGAGTATTCTGAGAAAATCGAAATTCATGTTCCCGTTAATCAGTTTAATTATGCTGTGGGATACAGGGGAAAGAATAAGAAAATGCTTTCCGGTAGATTTTCAAATGTAAAGTTTGTTCGTGATAAGGTTCTGAGTGGAAGAGATTTTAAAATTGTCAATCTCCGATAACTCGTTCATATTCCGGAAAATATCTTCCAATCACAGGAAGCTCAAAACTTCTTAGTATGCTTGTGTTCGGTTCTCTTTCCAAAAGAAATTCGAAGGATTTTCTAATCAGTTCTTCGGGGGTCATTTTCCCTCCGGTCAGTTTTTGATAATAACTGTCTGACAAAGTTACCGTGTGTGATGTTGTTGATACCGACTTTACGGTTACCTTGTAAATTTCATCACCTGTTTTCTCTACTTTGATCATAATGTTTACTTTTTAAGTTCCATTTCTAATATTTTTATCCTCGGTTTCAGATATTGCTCTTTTTCAGGCTGCTGCTGAATCTTTTTCACGACATCCATCCCTTTGACCACCCTGCCGAACGCAGCAAATCCTTGTCCGTCGGTATTTCTGTTTCCGCCGTAATCCAACGACGGCTGATTTCCGATACAAATGAAAAATTCACTTGTGGCGGTACCGGGTCCGTACCTTGCCATCGAAATAGTTCCGTCCAAATGACGAATACCTGTCTGCTGTGTTGTCTCGTGCTTGATTGGTGGCAGTGCCTGCGGGTGATTGTCTTCAAATAATCCGCCCTGGATGACCTCGATCTTCACATCATTGTCAGGCTGATTATCCTGTGTTACAACCCTGTAGAATGTCGCTCCTTTGAATCTGTTTTCCTCAATATATCTGATAAAATTTGCAACGGTCACAGGTGCTTTGTCGGGGTATAGCTCAATAGTGATGTCACCAAGCTCAGTAATGATAATTACTTCGGGGTTTTTATTTCCGCAAGCAGCCATAGTAACAATAACTGATGTTGTTATAATGATATTTAGCAACCCGGTAAAATAGTTCATATGTTTATAATTTTATATTTTACAACCAAAATGCACCTAATGACCAAATCGTCAGACTTCGACTACGCTCAGTCTGACATTTATTTTAGTCAACCTTTAATAAATATTTTTTTGTGCACCAATCGCATTCTTCACAGATAGTTCTTTCATCAAAACCTTAGCGATAAACAACTCAATCCCCCGTCCAGTTTTCTGAATTCCGAAACATCAAGTTCAATGGTTTCATATCCTGCCTCCTCAATTAACTTTTTCGTTTTTGGAAATCCTTTTGCAACAAGCACAAAATCATTAATCCATACACAATTGGCTGCATAACTTTCTTCATCCTTTACTTTCAGAATATTGTATTTTTTAAATTCCTCTTTATCAGCAAATTCGCCGGTTGCAACAAGAGAATTATTTTCAAGATAAGCAACCCCTGATTTCAAATGTAAAACATTATTTAGTGATACCGTAGAGCCGGAATAACCGTATTTTTCCAGTATTTTTATCAATTGTTTTGCGCCTTCAATGTTTGTTCTATCGGAAATGCCAATGAAAAAATGTGACCCTGCCATCATTACATCACCACCGTCCACCGTTCCCGGATAGGATATTTCTTCAATATTACGGTAAAAGCTTTTTAAAGCCTTTTTAATCCTGTCTGTTTCAGCCTTTCTTGATTCGGCACCAGGGTTAGTTATTATTGCGCATTCGGGTATTAGAATTGCAGTATCTTCAACGAAAACGGAGTCGGGTAACCTTTCGTCGGGTTCTGTAATTAACACTTCAAGTCCGCACATTTCAAGAGCTTCAATATACTTTTTGTGTTGCTTCAGTGCAAGATTATAATCCGGTTTCCCAAGACCTGCCGTTGTAAGTCCGTTTACAAAATTCCTGCAGGGGGTTCTTACTATTGCTTTTGTGAATTTCATTTATTAGAAATTTGTTTGTAACAATATGACAAACGTAGTGATTTTTTTTCTTTTTTTGCCCTGATGTTAATAATTTCAGACAATAGAATTCCGGAAGAGGCAAAAAATAACCTGCAACGTTACGGCGATGTTATGTTTATTGAAACGGAAAGAATCGTTTATGATGCCGTTTCGGGACATCCCGACATCTTTTTTTGTGATACCGGAAACGGGCTGATAGTCGCGCCAAATCTTCCTGACGGTATTAAGAGGAAGCTAAAAGATTATTCAGCTGGTTTCATAGAGGGAGATAAAGCCGTTGGAGAAAAATACCCGGCAACGGCTTCATATAATGCTGTTGTAACATCGAAATACCTGATTCATAATCTTAAGGTTACCGATAAAGCAATTCTTGATAATGCCGGCAATTTGATTAAAATAGATGTAAAACAGGCTTATACAAGGTGTAATCTGCTACCTGTAAAAGACGACCGTTTTATAACATCCGACAAGGGAATTGAAAAGTCATTACTTCGATACGGGCTGGAAGTGCTTTACGTTAATCCTTCGGATATTATTTTGCCCGGTTTTCGTAACGGTTTTTTCGGTGGTGCCTGCGGTATTTATGAAAACAAGGTTTTTATTATCGGTTCACTTGATAAGTTTGGTGACGGTAGTAATGTCAGAGCATTTCTGAAAAGACTTGATATGGAGATTGTTGAATTGTATGACGGTGAGTTGTATGACGGGGGGAGTTTATTGTTTTGTTAATTCCCCTGTATTTCATCTTTTTATTATTCTAAAATCTGTAAATCCGATTTTTTTAAAATATCCTTCTATCTTGCTTACCAGTTCGCCGGGTGATTTTGTTTTCAATAACTCTTCTTTACGTGAATCTAATATTTCCCCCATCAATTCAATTTTTGACCCGAGAAATTCCATTTTTTCTTTTAAAACAGCTTCGTCCATTGTGTCCCAGTAGTCGGCTTCATCTGTCACTTCAAGGTCATTAATATATTTTGACTTAATGTATTTTAGAAGTTTAATTATTGCAATATGTACATCAAGAGGAGCGAACTGGGTTTTTGTACTTGCAAAAAATGCAAAATTTTTATTCCAGTCGTCAAATAACAGGCTGCCGATAGAATGAAGCCTTCCGCCATTGTCAAATAAAAAAGAGACCGGTTCGCAATCTTCATGAGGTTGTAATATAATGCCGTTCAGTTGTTTATCAGAATCATCAATAATGCGAAAACCCCAGCCGAGTTCCTTTGAAATATCTGAAATTTCATCTACAAAGTTTTCAATCTCTCCAACTTTGTTTATACGGCCTTTATAATGAATTACTATTCCCATAATTTCCTATGCATATACACCTGTTCTAAGTGCCTTTTCAAATATTGGTTGCTTACCACGTAAGGTATTGTTCAATTCGTAGTCGGACAGAATATGAATATCAATGATTATATCATTCTCCAATTCAATATTATAAATTAATTCCATAATCTTATATTTGAACTTCCAGTCATATTCATCGGTTTTTAAGATAATTAAAATGTCATAATCGGAATACTCTTTTGCTTTGCCTTCTGCTCTTGAGCCAAATAAAACTATGTGCTTAATCTCATTTTTAAACGAGTCTTCAAGCATTGTCTTTACTTGTTTTAATATAGTTATACTTTTGACCTCCATATTTAATTATCTTAATATTGAACAGACAACAAAAATACAAAAATTATCCGATTAATAAAATATTCACGGAATCGTTTTCATTTTTCTTAATTTCGCAGCAAATTTGAAAAACGATAACTATGCTACGGACACATACTTGCGGCGAATTGAACATAAATAACACCGGACAGGATGTAACACTTGCCGGATGGGTGCAAAAATCAAGAGACCTCGGAGGGATGACCTTTATTGATTTGCGCGACAGATACGGTATTACACAACTTGTGTTTAATATGGACACTGATGCCGCACTTTGCGAAAAAGCACGTAAGCTGGGAAGGGAATTTGTGATAAAAGTTACCGGAAAGGTTGCCGAAAGAAGCAATAAAAATCCCAAAATGCCGACGGGAGATATTGAAATAATTGTTAGCGGATTTGAAATTTTGAACGAATCGAAAACACCTCCTTTCACAATTGAAGACAACACCGACGGCGGTGACGAATTAAGGATGAAATACCGTTATCTCGACCTGAGACGTAATCCGGTGAAAAGAAACCTTGCGCTGCGGCACAAGATTTCAATCGAAACCCGCAAGTATCTTGATTCCGAGCAGTTTTTTGAAATAGAAACTCCTTTTCTGATAAAATCCACACCTGAGGGTGCCCGTGATTTTGTAGTTCCGTCACGAATGCACACCGGACAGTTTTATGCTTTGCCGCAATCACCCCAAACTTTCAAGCAACTGCTTATGGTGGCTGGATACGACCGTTATTTTCAACTGGTTCGTTGTTTCAGGGATGAAGATTTGCGTGCCGACCGTCAGCCAGAGTTTACTCAGATTGACTGCGAAATGTCATTCGTGACACAGGAGGATATTCTCAACACCTTTGAAGGACTTGCAAAACATCTTTTTAAAACGGTAAAAGGAATTGAAATTGAAGAGTTTCCGCGCATTTCGTATGATGATGCAATGAGATACTATGGCTCCGACAAGCCGGATATACGTTTCGGGATGAAATTCGTAGAGCTGAACGACCTTGCCAAAGGAAAGGGGTTTGTTGTATTTGATAGTGCCGGGCTTGTGGTTGGAATAAATGCGGAAGGATGTGCCGGTTACTCGAGAAAGCAGTTGGACAAACTGACGGAGTTCGTCAAAAAGCCACAGATAGGTGCTAAAGGGCTGGTTTATGTTAAATATAACGAGGATGGCAGTTTCAAATCATCGGTTGATAAATTTTTCGATCAGGAAGCACTGAAAGGCTGGGCGGAGAAGTTTAATGCAAAACCCGGCGACCTGCTGCTTATCCTCGCCGGAGAAGCCGATAAAACCCGCAAGGCACTGAACGAACTTCGTTTGGAAATGGGCAACCGTCTGGAGCTGAGAAATCCGGATGTGTTCAAGCCGCTTTGGGTTGTTGATTTCCCGCTGCTGGAGTGGGACGAAGAGTCGGAACGCTGGCACGCAATGCACCATCCGTTTACATCGCCGAAACCCGAAGATATTAAGCTGATGGAGACAGACCCGGGAAAGGTGCGGGCAAATGCTTATGATATGGTTATCAACGGAGTTGAAATAGGCGGCGGATCAATCAGAATTCATGATAAAGGTCTGCAAAAGAGAATGTTCAAGCTGCTTGGGTTTACGGATGAGGAGGCTCAAAATCAGTTCGGTTTCCTGATGAATGCTTTTGAATACGGTGCTCCGCCTCACGGTGGTATTGCACTGGGTTTCGACAGGCTTGTGGCTCTTTTCGGTGGTTCGGATTCCATCCGTGATTACATTGCCTTCCCCAAAAACAATGCCGGCAGGGATGTAATGATTGATTCTCCCTCGCAGATTTCTCAGGAGCAACTCGATGAACTAAAACTCAGGATTGTTGAGTAGAATGAAGATTTATTTAATCTCTTTTTTCTTCGATTTGAAAGAATAGATAAAGATTACAACACCTGCGAGAATAAACGGGATACTGAGTAATTGTCCCATATTCAGAAACATACTGTTTTCAAATTCGACCTGCGGCTCTTTAATAAACTCTATTAAAAAGCGACTGCCGAAAAGTATCATCAGAAACAGCCCGAAGATAAAACCGTCGTTAAGTTTCGGCCATTTTTTCATATAAATTGAGTACAGCAGTATGAAAAGCAGCAGATAAGTCAAAGCCTCATAAATTTGTGTCGGGTGTTTCGGAACCGTTTCTCCCCATCTTGTAAAGATAAAACCCCAGGGAAGGTCGGTTGCCACACCGTAAATTTCGGAATTCATCAAGTTTCCCGTTCTTACAAAAACGGCAGCAATAGAGACGACAATGACAATTCTGTCAATTATCCAGAGATATGATGTTTTAGCTTTCCGTGAAAAGAGCCAAAGTGCAATAAGAATACCGATTGATGCTCCATGACTTGCAAGTCCGCCTTTCCAAATCATCAATATTTCAAGCGGATGTTTCAGATAATACTCCGGTTCGTAAAAGAGGCAATGACCCAGTCTCGCCCCGACAACAACACCGATGACCATATATGTCGTAAGAGTATCAAGCAGTTCGTGCTTAATCTTTTCGCGCTTAAAAATCTTATCCATAATGAAATAACTGACCACAAACCCCATTGCAAACAGAAGTCCGTACCAGCGTACTGCAAAACTGCCAATCCTGAAAATTTCAGGATCAACTGTCCAAACGATATAATTTAATGTTGACATAAATGATAAATTGAGGCTGCAAAGATAGCAATTTGTTATCCAAATATTAGTTAACGACCAATTCTATTTATTAGTACAGTAATTCTTTCTTTTAAAATAGAACCGTCAGAAACCACTCTGATTCCTGAAAATTTTGTCGCTTCATATATTGCCTTATGTAAGTCAAATTTATTTTGTGGCAAGCTATAGAAAATACCATTATTAAGAAACCGCTTAGCAAGATATTCCTGCTCTGTTTGTCCCGGAGTAGGTATTAGTATCGCTTTTTTACCAAGTGCTACGATGTCCATTATTGTTGAATGCCCGGCTCTTGTTATTATTAAATCTGTATTCCGGAGATACTTTTCCAACTCCTCGCTTTCCAAATGGGAGAAAACCTTTATTCTTTCACCGTCATACTCTTTATTATCTTCTTCGGTTTTGCCTTTTAATATCACACAATTGTATTCGGTATCATTAATTTGTTTTAAAATTATATCTTCAAGGATAGTGCGCTGTGGTTCCGGCCCTGATAGCATCACAAGAATATCCGATTTGTAATTTTTATCGGTAAATTGCGGTTCATTTTTATCAAAATTATTTGCAAATCTGGATAACGGCCCGATGTAAAAAGCATTGTCAGGCAAGGGATATTTGTGGGAAAGGTCGCCGGTGAGTGAATTACCGTTCTCAACATCGGGTATCCAGCATTCGTCATATTTTGAGATGTACGACAAGTTAATCTTATGAAGAAGAGGCTCAAATATTGACGGTCCTTTAATCATTATCTGATGTGTTATAAAAACGGAAGGAATTCGTTTTGTCGAAAGACCGAAACGGTTGTCGGAAATGACGGCATCAGGTTTTATTTCGTCAATAAGTTTGTTGAGATGTCTGTTCTCCTCTTTGATTTTTTTTAAAATTCCGGGTGCCGAAGCGGCCATTTTCAGAATCATGTTGCCGTTAGAGGGATATTGAACTTCATATCCGGGAAATTTAACGAAGGTAAGAGCCGGAAATTCCTTTTTCAGAAATGCCAACGGCCGCTTATCCGCACCGACAACAACATCGGCACCCTGCTTCAGCAATTCCCGTATTACGGGTACATCCCTTGTTGCATGTCCTATTCCCCAGTCGAGAGGGCAGATTAATATTTTCGGCTTTCGATTCAATTTCCTTTTTTGTTTTTACAAAAATACGGTTAATAATTGATTGCACCTATGCCCGTATTAATTTATTAACAAAACTCAGTTCAATAATTGTCTGAGAGCCTCAATTCCCTCTTCGGTATTGTAAACTTTTGCAACAACTATGGTGTCAGGTTTCCTGTGAAAATATTCGGGATAAATCAGTGCCAACCTTTTGTCGCGTGTTATGAACCAGCCGATATTCGTTAACCTGGCGGGATTGCTGTAGAGCCACTTATTTGTATAATTCCATAGTATATTCTTAACAGGCTGGGTAATAAATATCTCGTCAAAATATAGTTTTTTGCCGTTTTCGTCAACAATATTTCCTTTTCCTTCCATTGCATATTCAGGTTTCGGAACCGGCTTGTCGAAATTGAATATTCCGAGGCGTGATACGGAAACGGTTCTTGTAAGCAGCCATTCATTAACGGACTTGTCAACTTTTCTCAATAATTTATTACGTTTTCTCTGTTCACCTGCTCTGATTTCTTCTTCTTTGGCAAATAATTCATACCTCTTTTTTGCAGTATTGTATTTAGTCTTGTCAATAACCGGAATAACGTTGAAATTCAATTTTTTATCGCCCTTTTGCAACACAAGACTCAAATTTCCGGCGTCGCCGTTAATGCTCACTTTATCCCAAAGAACAGAGTAATAACTCTTGTCAAAGCCCTGACCGTCAGTAATTTCAAGCATTAACGAATCAATTCCTTCATACGCCGTTCCTTTAAGCATTGATGTGTCCGCCGGAAAGGCATAATTATCGGGTTTTCCGGTTTTAAGATACTTGTTATTGACTAATTCGATTATTTTCATAAAGTCTTTTTCGGTATTAGTTGCAGTATCCCGGTAGCTATGAGAAAACGTGTAATCATTAAATAAAATCGAATCGGAATTATTATGCCTTTTTATTCCCGTTAAAGAGGATTTGGTTTCGGGATATGAGAAGTTCCATTCATTATTAATAGTGTCATAATAGTAAATGTTGTATGTATCTTTATACTTTGAGACGAATTTCAATTCTATTTTCTTGCCTTTTTTTAAATATAACTGTTTTTTGCCCGATACTGCATTTATTTCAAACATACCGGCGGATGTGAAAGTGTAATTAGTTCCGAGTGAGTCGTAATCCATTGGTATGCCCGAAAGAAAGAAATCAAGAGGATTGTAGAAATCCCTGTATTTGATTGTGATATCTGACTTAATCCTGTTTCCTGATGAATCTGTAAATGCATTCTTCGGAATTGTGATAACCGTCCCGTTTTTGGTTTTCAGTTTGGCAGGTTTATTATTATTCCTGATTTTAAAAATTTCGTAGGAAATATATTCCTTAAAAGGAGGTTTTATTTTTCGTTCGGGATTGCTTTCAATTGTGCTCAGCGAGTCGGTAATAGTGTCGCTTTTTTGTGCTATTACCTGCATTTCATTTAAGGTTTCATTGGGTTTATTTGTAAAGAAGTATATCATTGCTCCGGTTATTAACAGGGTCAATCCTATGGTTGTAAAGGCGGCTATTGATGAAAATCCGTTTCCGGTACCTGCGCCCTGATTGTAATAGTTTGTTAAAATTTCCTTAAACGGTTTTCTTTGTTTAAGTATCTCATTGTCAGTTATCAGAGGTCTGTCCGTAATAATTTTTCTTTGTGTTTTCATAATTAGAAAATTAGATAATTTAATCCCGTAAATAAAATTGAAAACAAAACTTCGACGCCTTTATCGTGCATCATCCGGGTTAATATTTTATATAGGTTTTTCCTTATTCTGTACAACGCTGTTCTCAGACTTTCTTCACTTTTGCCGGTAATTTCGGAAATTTCTTTGAAGGGAAGATTGTCGAAATATTTCATCTGTACAAGCTCATACTCATCTTTCCTTAACGTTTCCAGACTTTTATGAAGCAAGTCGAATTCGACGTTACAATCCGGTATCTCCTCGCCTAAATCCTGTAAAAACCGTTTTTCAATAAAGTATTTTCGTTCAATTTTTTTCTTTCTGTAAAACAGCAATACTTCATTGTACGCAATTTTGAAAATCCAGGATTTTAAAGAACCACTGTCTTGCTTTTTAAACTTTTCCCTGTTTTTCAGTGCTTTCAGAAATGCAGTGGCCACTATGTCCGAGGCATCCTCTTTTCTTTCAATCCGGTTGTATATGAATTTAAATATTTCGATATAATTATTCAGATACAAAGCTTCAAGTTCTTTTTCAAACTTTTCCGGAGGATAAGTGCCTGTGTCGTCGCTTTTTGACATTATTTTGTTTTTCAATTTGTTAATATAATACACAAAAAACAGTATTGTTACAGGGTTTTTCAGAAAAGTTGCAATTCATTCAAAATCTGGCCTATTGTTATCAGTCCTTGATTGATAACTGAAGCCTGCATACCGTTATCCGAATCATTACTGATAAAATCAATAACACTTTCCCTGTTAATAATTCCGACCGAATTATCGGGCAGAAACACTAAAACCGCTATATCATCGTTGACCGGAATATTTAAATTTACCGGATTAATCGAGGGTTTTAATGAGATGTATTTGTATGTAAAATTTGTTTTATTTATCAAAACTATTTTGTTGACCGGAATATTTACACCTTTATAATCGGTAAAAAAGACATTTACGATGTTAATGTCAGCCGAATCCACTTCTTTGTCATAAATATCCTTGAATCCCAGCTTTTGGAATTGCCGTTTTAATAACATATCACCGGGATATGATGATTTTAATGCTTCGTCTTCATAACGCAGTACGTTTGTATAGTATTTCAACCATTCGGTTTCGGTCATCTCTCTTTCCTGAAGGCTCATATATGAGCGTAATGTATTCCAGGCATTTGTTTTGTGTCTGATCAGGGCACTGTAAATTTTCTGTTTGTTTTTGTACAAATCATTGTCAAACCGTCTTGCAATACCGGCGAGGGCGGATAAATATCGGGCATACTCTGACGGATATTTTTTCCGGATATTGATATTTTTACGTTTATTACCGTTATTTACGGGATATACATCCGTTTGAACTATTTTTCCGTCGGATTTTTTAAGAAAAAGAGTAAAATATTTACCTGTGTCATTGTATTTTAATCTTAAATCAATAAAATCGGTTTTGCTGAAACTCCGGAAATCAGCCGGGGTTATTTCATTTTTAATAACCCAGGTGTATTTTTTGTAAATATTCATTTCGGGATGTTGTCTGTAAAAATTTGATTTCCGGTATTTGCCTTTTCTTTTTATATTTTTAAAAAATCCGTAATGTTTGTTAAATCCGAAATTTATATGCTTTTTGATTACATTTTTCTCTTTAAAAATTCTGAAAGCGATTAAATAGTGTGGTGCTGAATTTCCGGTGGTATCCCAGAACAATTCTTCTAATGATAGTGTGTCAATGTAAATACCCGATAACGGATTGGAGAAAAGTTTTTCGTATTGCAGATACGCATCGGAATATATCACAAATGATGAATTACCGGTTTTAAATTGTCCGTAAAATGTGTTTGACTCTGTTTGTGCCGGTTCTTCAACCTTATGGAACAAAATAGTTTTGTTAACGGTTTTTTCTTTGATTTTTCGATTGACAGCCGGAGTTATTGAGTCGGTTTCGATGAACATAACATTGCTTTTTTCAAAAAATCCGAAATCATTAACCGGGTCGGGAATGGAATTTCCCGAAAGATAAACCGAATCAAGACTGTAAAGTTTATACAATTGTTTTCCTGCATTTGCCAGTTTGTTATCTCGGAAATCAATAACCCGCACATTAGGCAAACAAATACTATCGGGTAAAGAGTAAAGTGCGCAGTTTCTTATTCTTAGCTTTTCTGCTCTAATGCAACCGGTTAGCAATATATGAAACGATTGCGGATTTATACTCTTACAGTCGTCAATTAATAAGATTGAAACATTTTTTTCATTGATAAAGGAGATGGGCAAATCCGGAAGTTTGACATTTTTCAGACTAAAAGAACTTATTCTATTACAGCCGGACAGTTTATTGATTAAGTAATAAAATTCTTTACCGCTTAAATTCACAAATTCCAGCTCCCGTATTGCGGATACTGAAAAGGGCAGGAGAGAATCAAGATTTTTTTCGGAACCGGAGTTTATAATTCTGAGTTTGTAAATAAATTTCTTTTTTGCGATTTCATTAAACTCCTGTTTAAAGAAAGGAGAGTTTATATCAAGAACTATCTTTCTGTTCTGTAAAACATTGGCCGACAAACCGGTACGGGATACCGGCTGAGCTTTTAACAGGCTCGCAAGCAGAAGGGTAACAATTGTTATAAAACTCCTTTTGAGCATTCAATATTTTTTATTTGTATAACGATAATACAGACATATGCATTATGTTACGGCAAAGTCCGGCTTTTTTTGAAAACTTAATAAACAAACGTCAGGTTTTATTGGATTATTGCTAATCAAATTTTCCTTATTTTTGACCTTCAAAAAAATAACTGATTTGCTTTTATACAGGATAGGCATAACATTGATACCGGGTGTTGGCGATGTCAACGGGAAAAAACTTATCTCTTACTGCGGCAGTCCCGAAGCGGTTTTCAGGGAGAAGCGGAAAGCATTGATGAAAATACCGGGAATAGGCGAGGCTACGGTTAATTCAATACTTTCGCAAAAAGTCCTTAAACGGGCGGAAAAAGAGATTGCCTTTATTGAAAAATATAACATTAAACCGCTTTATTATACTGATAAAGAATATCCTGTGCGCCTGAAGCATTGTGTTGACAGTCCGGTTCTTTTATATTACAAAGGAAATGCCGGTTTGAATGCCGAAAGGGTTGTCGGGATTGTCGGGACGAGAAGAGCAACCGAATATGGCAAGGAGACCTGCAAAAAAATTGTTGAAGGTCTGTCTGATATTGATGTTCTGATTATTAGCGGATTGGCTTATGGTATTGACACTTGCAGCCATAAAACCGCACTTGAAAACAATTTGAAAACGGTTGGTGTTGTAGCGCATGGACTTGACCGTATTTATCCTTCGGACAATAAATCGCTGGCAAAGGATATGCAAAACAGCGGAGGCATTTTAACGGAATTTTTATCGGAAACCAATCCCGACAGGGAAAACTTTCCGCAAAGAAACAGGATAATAGCTGGAATGGTTGATGCCCTTGTGGTTGTGGAATCGGCAAAAAGGGGCGGTGCACTGATAACCGCCGATATTGCAAACTCTTACAACAGGGATGTCTTTGCAGTTCCGGGTGATATAAACAAGAAGTTTTCGGAAGGTTGTAATCTCTTTATCAAGACAAACAGGGCGGCGTTAATTCAGTCTGCCGATGATATTAAGTATGTTATGCGGTGGGAAGCGGAGTCGAAGAAACCGCAGAAACAACGAAAGCTGTTTGTGGAACTTTCGGATGATGAGCAGGTTATCGTTGATGTTTTAAAAGATATGGAACAGGCAGGTATAGATTTTCTTGTGGCAAACTCCGGACTGACACCGAGCAAAGTTGCATCGGCACTGCTAAATCTTGAATTTGAAGGAATAGTTAAAAGCCTTCCCGGGAAAATATATAAGTTGGTATAGATTTTTGTACAATCATAATTCCGCGCTTGCAGCATAGCAACCCGTAATTCGTAAATCGTAATTCGTAATTCGTAATTCGTAAATCGTAAATCGTAATTCGTAAATCGTAATTCTTCACATAGCTCCTTCCTACAACCCTTTTCCAGTCTTATAAGCCGGATTTACAGTTTCTTAATCCTCTTGTATTCCACATTAATTTCAATAGCCTTGTAGAAAAGCAGCAAAACAACTATCAAAGCACCTATTGTGAAGAAAAGCAGCAGTTTTACATCGTTGGTTCTGAAGCAAAATTCATATAAAGCGTGAAAGAATGCGGCACCGAAAAGGCCGGTCATCGAATCGACAAATTTGTTTTCGCGTGATTTGGCCATACCCACAAAAAAACCGAGGATAATAGCAAAAACCACGTTTGCAATAATCATTGTGTCGGCATAGAAAAAGTCAACCTCATTGTAAAACGGAAGTGTAAAATAGATAACATTCGACATAAAAGAGAAGCCGAGAGCAATCATTACCGAATATGTTATTGAATCCAAAGGGCCGTAAAAATTACTTTTCGGGAAAGCATAATAACGAAGAACCAGATATTTTCCGTATTCAGAACCGAATCCGCTTACGATAAACGAGTAAAAAATAATCCTTCTCAGGTTTGTTAAACTTGTGAGGCCGTACCAGTAAGCAATTGATTGAAAGATAAATACAATAGTGACACTAAGCATTCCCCAGAGGAAACTGTGAAACAAGCCGATAAAAATTTCCTTACCCTGACGATACCTGACAAAATAGTAGAGTAATATTGCCAAAACAAGACTTAATGCGAGTGATATTACATAATTTATTGCCATTTTTTTGTGTTTTAATTGCCAAATATACTACCTCAATTTAATATTTCAAAATTTTTATTAAATAAATAATCCGCTTTTATAAAATCAATAATTCTAATTGTCTGATTTTCCGCCGTTTTTCCTTGTAAATATTTCCGTCTGTCTTCGTATTGATTCGGAATGAACATCTTCGAGAATGTGCTGAAGAAATTGCTTGTTCAGCCCTAATTTGATTCCTGTTCTTAATCTGTTGATAACAAGGTTATTCCATCGTTCAAGTTGTAGAATAGTGATGTTGTTGTTGCTTTTATATTCTCCTATTTCGTCAACAACACGCATCCTTCGCGCAATTATGTTCAGGAGTTCGGCATCCAGTTTGTCAATTTCGGTTCTCAGCTCTTCGAGTTTTGTTTCAAACTCCATACTTCCTTCGCGCTTTCTGATAACGAGTGTTGACAGAATCTCATTTAAATCGTCGGGTGTGACCTGCTGCTCCTTGTCGGTCAGCGCTACCTCAGGATTAATGTGCGATTCGAGCATTAATCCGTTCATTTCGAGGTCGAGGGCTTTTTGTGAAACCTCCCTCAGTGTTTCGCGACGGCCGCATATATGACTCGGGTCGCAAATGACCGGAAGGTCGGGGAAAATACGTTTAAGTTCGATAGGTATCTCCCACATCGGCGCATTTCTGAAAGGTGTTTTTTCAAAGAAGTAGAAACCCCGGTGAATTGCAATGAGTTTTTTAATTCCGGCCTTGTTAAACCGCTCCAAAGCACCTATCCAGAGGTCAATATCGGGGTTTACAGGATTTTTAATCATTACCGGAATGTCAGTTCCCTCCAAAGCCGAAGCAAGTTCGTGAACCGAAAACGGATTGACAACCGTCCGTGCACCAATCCATAAAATGTCAACTTTATGCTTTAATGCCAGCTCAATGTGGTGTGGATTAGCAACCTCCACCGTAGTCAGCAATCCGGTCTCTTCTCTGACTGATTTTAACCACTTCAGACCCTTTTCGCCTACACCTTCGAAACCTCCCGGCCTTGTTCGCGGCTTCCATATTCCCGACCTGAATATTTTAACCTGCGGTATTACGGACAGTTTTTGTGCGGTTTTCATAACCTGCTCTTCCGTTTCCGCACTGCAAGGCCCGCTGATAATCAACGGAAAACCGCCGGTATCAATCCAGTCGGTTAAAGGTAATATGTCGAGATTGTAACCCATTTAGGGCGCAAAATTAGTTAAATAAACCGAAACAAGATTAACCGTTAAATGTATTTAGAAAATTCTCCAAAGAGCTAACCATTACTTTTTTGCTTAATGCATATGGCATTTTAACCGGTGCTATGACAAAAGCTTCCGTTGAATTAATATCATCCAGTGCATTCCAAAACCCTTTACTTACCGAAGGGGTTGGTGATGATTTTATTTCAATGGCAATAATCCTGTTACCTTTTGTCATCACCAAATCAATTTCAACTCCTTTTGCCGTTCTGTAGTAGAAGAATTTCCATTCGGTAAAAACATTTATTATATTCTCTATAACGGATATTTCATAGGAACTGCCAAAAACAGGATGAGAGTAAAGTTGCTCGTAAGATGAAATATTCAACAATGCGTGTAATATACCCGTATCTCTAAAATAGAGTTTCGGAGATTTTAAAAGTCTCTTTTTTATATTTACAAAATAGGGTTGTAGTATCCTAAGCATAAATGTATATTGCAGTATGTCAATGTATTGCTTTACGGTTGGCTGACTAAGACCCATCGAATTTGCCAGGGTTGAATAATTAAGTACTTGTCCGTTAAAATGTGCAAGCATCTCCCACAAACGGTGTATTGTTTCCGGGGCAATATTAAATCCAAATTGCCTTAAATCCCTTTCAAGAAAAGTTTTGATATAGTTCTTAAGCCAGATAAATGCAAGCTTATCATTTTTTGCCAGTAAACTTAACGGAAACCCTCCTCTAAGCAAATAGGTATTGAAATTACAGTTCTTTTGTATTTCAGGTAAAAGAAAAGGCGACAACTCATAATAAAAAATTCTACCGGCTAATGTTTCCGAACTCTTTCGCAAAAGTTCAGGTGAAGATGAGCCTAACACAACAAATTTCGTATCTTTATTTTCATCAATAAAGCTACGCATTTCTCTAAAAATATCGGGAACTAACTGAATCTCATCAATACAAATTATTTTTGACTTATTCATTGAAAAAAACATTTCCGGAACTTTAAGCATCTGAACATCCGTATGTTTCTCCAGATCAAGATAAACGACATTTTTATTTTTCCTTAATATTTGTTTTGCAAGCGTAGTTTTCCCAACCTGTCTTGCTCCAATGATTGCCGTTACCGGAATGTCATTGAAATAGGTTTCAATTTCTTTTTCTATTAATCTGTTTAAAATCATTTTGCAAATATATGATAAAAGGGTGTAAATTCAAAATAACATTTTGAATTTACACCCTTTTTACTGTTTCTGATTCAATAGAATTATCATAGTGTTTATATTTTTAATCCGGCATCCGTTTTTTACTTTCATCATAGAATAGAAAAAGTCACTATTTTTGCAGACCTTTTTTTGAGTTAAAAACAGATAATGAATAAAATGGACGACTTGAAACGAACAAAAATTATTGACCTGCTTGATTCTGATGAGTATGGGAAAACCATCAAAGTTATGGGCTGGGTGCGTACGCGCCGTGCAAGTAAGAATGTTGCTTTTATTGCATTGAACGACGGTTCGACAATAAAAAACATACAGATTGTTGTTGATTTTGAAAATATTGATGAAGATATTATTCAGAGGATACATACGGGAGCGGCAATTGATGTTACCGGGGAGCTTATCGAATCGCCGGGCAGCGGACAAAAGGTGGAGGTAAAAGCCAATCAGTTGAAAATTCTCGGTGAAGCCGACCCCGACGAGTATCCTTTGCAACCGAAAAAGCATTCGCTTGAATTTTTACGTGAGAAAGCTCATCTGCGGTTCAGAACAAATACTTTCAGTGCTGTCTTTCGCATCAGGCATGCAATGATTTTTGCAGTTCATAAGTTTTTTAACGACCGTGGATTCTTTAATATTCACACCCCGATTATTACCGCCTCTGACGCAGAAGGTGCAGGGGAGATGTTCCGTGTTACGACTCTTGATATGAAAAACCTGCCCTATAATGAAGAGGGTGATGTTGACTACAAACAGGATTTTTTCGGTAAGGAGACAAACCTGACGGTATCGGGGCAGTTGGAGGCCGAGCTGGCAGCACTGGCACTGTCGGAAGTTTATACTTTCGGACCTACTTTCAGGGCTGAAAACTCCAATACGTCAAGACATCTGGCCGAGTTCTGGATGATTGAGCCGGAAGCTGCTTTTTACGATATTAATGATGATATGGACCTTGCCGAGGATATGCTTAAATACCTTATCAAATATGCTCTCGACAATTGTGCCGACGATTTGGAATTTCTGAGCAGACGCCTTGCCGATGAAGAGAAAAACAAGAAACAGGAAGAACGTTCGGGTATGGAGTTAAGGGAAAAACTGAATTTTGTGCTTGAAAACGATTTTGCAAGAATAACCTACACCGAGGCTTTCAATATCCTGAGAAACTCAAAACCGAACAAGAAAAAACGGTTTCAGTATCTTATTGATGAATGGGGTGCCGACCTTCAGTCGGAGCACGAACGCTATCTCGTGGAGAAGCATTTTAAGAAGCCCGTTATTGTTACCGATTACCCGAAAGTTATTAAGGCATTTTATATGAAACTTAATGACGACGACAAGACCGTAAGAGCAATGGATATTCTGTTTCCGCAGATAGGTGAGATTGTCGGAGGATCGCAAAGGGAAGAAAATTATGACAAACTTGTGAAACGAATGAATGAAATGAACGTACCGGAAAAGGAGATGTGGTGGTATCTCGAAACCAGAAAATTCGGTTCGGTGCCGCACAGCGGATTTGGACTTGGTTTTGAAAGGTTCATTCAGTTCGTTACGGGAATGGGAAATATCAGGGATGTCATACCGTTTCCGAGAACACCGCAGAATGCAGAATTTTAATTAAAATGGTTGTGAATAAAAATAATTTGTATATTTGTGAAGGTTAAAAAAGGCCGGAATAGAAAAATGATATGCTAAGTCAGAGATTACAACAAAAACTACTGCAAAAACTTTCTCCTCAGCAAATATTGCTGATGAAACTCCTTCAGGTACCCACTGTGGCACTTGAGCAAAGAATAAAGCAAGAGATTGAAGAGAATCCGGCACTTGAAGAAGCTAATGAAGCTGATGAAATTGCCGAACTTAGTCAGGACTTTGACGATTCGACTCCTGCCGAAACAGGTGAATCCGAAAGTGCGGAGGAGATAGAAGAGGTTAGTAAGGACGATGAGTTTGACCTTGATGACTACCTTTTGGATGATGACGATGTTCCGACCTATAAACTGAATGCGAACAATACAAGTGCAGATGACGAACGCAAGGAAGTTCCTTTCGTTTCGGGAACAACTTTTCACGATTTGCTCCATTCACAGCTTGGACTCCGTCATCTTGATGAAAAACAAATGATTATTGCCGAAACGATTATCGGAAATCTTGACGACTCGGGCTATCTTCAAAGAGACCCTGATGCTATGGTTGACGATTTGGCCTTTTCGCAAAATATTCAAACTACAAAAGAAGAGATACTGGAGGTGCTGAAGATAATTCAGGAACTTGACCCGCCGGGTGTCGGTGCAAGAAATCTTCAGGAGTGCCTGCTTATACAGCTGAGAAAAATTGAAGAACCGAATGAAGCTGTTCTGAATGCAATTCATATTCTCGAACGGCATTTTAATGAGTTTACAAAAAAGCATTACAGCAAAATACTTAAAAAGGCGAGAATAACGGAAGAAGAACTGAAAGAAGCAATCGAAGAAATTTTAAAACTCAATCCCAAACCGGGAAATTCACTCAACGAAACTACAAAAACAAACCATTATATAATTCCCGACTTCATCATTTACAATAATAACGGAGGTCTTGAGCTTCAGCTTAACTCCAGAAATGCTCCCGAATTAAGACTTAACAAGACCTATGTTGAAATGCTTGAAGCATATTCAAACAGCAAGGATAAAAAGAAACATAAAGATACGCTGACATTTGTGAAGCAGAAAATTGATTCTGCGAAATGGTTTATTGATGCCATAAAGCAGAGACAAAACACGCTTTACACTACTATGGAGGCAATTATGAACTATCAAAAGGAATATTTTCTTACGGGTGACGAAACAAAACTGCGGCCGATGATTCTGAAAGATATCGCCGAGATTGTTAACCTCGATATATCAACAATATCGCGTGTTGCCAACAGCAAGTATGTGCAAACACCATTCGGAACATTCCTTCTGAAAAGTTTTTTCTCCGAATCAATGCAGAAAGAGGACGGTGAAGAGGTCTCAACCCGTGAGATAAAGAAAATACTTACCGATTGCATTGACAACGAAGATAAAAGCAAACCGTTGACTGATGAGCAGCTTGCCAAAATCCTGAAAGAAAAGGGTTATAGCATTGCACGCCGGACAGTTGCAAAATACAGGGAACAACTTAGTATTCCCGTCGCCAGACTTAGAAAAGAGATTTAATATGGAACAAAAGATTGCAAGAGTTATCTCGGTTGTTTTGCATCCGTTACTCATCCCGACTTTTACTTTTGCCGTTCTTTTTAACCAGAATTACTATTTTTCACTCATTATACCTTTACAGGTCAAATACCTGTTGCTTGGTGTGATTTTTATAACAACCTTCATGATACCCGCCTCTTTTGTACTGATAATGTTAAGACGCAAAATGATAGGGTCGCTGAATATGGAAAGCCGGGACGAACGACTTGCACCGTTGATAGTTACTGCCGTTTTTATTTCCCTTGCCTGGTATATGGTCAGTCAACTGAATATTTCCCGGATTTTTTCCCTTTTTCTTCTTGGGTCGGGAATAGCTGTGATAGTAACGATATTGATAAACCTTAAGGAGAAAATAAGTCTTCATATGGTTGGTATAGGCGGAATGCTCGGAACGTTTATCGGTATTTCAGTCAGGTTTAATATAGATATGATTTACATTATAACCGGAATCATATTTCTTTCGGGTCTTGCCGGTTTTGCCAGGCTGACTGTCAATGCACACTCACAATCGGAAGTCTATAAAGGATTTTTTACAGGACTTATAATTATGATTGGTGTTTTTGTGTTTTTATAAAGTGTGTTTCAGGTGAATTAACTTCTGAAAGTTAAGCCGTTATAATCCGGTTAAAAGGTTTACGGTAAATTAATACGGCATCAAGGAGATACCAACGGAAACAGGATACATCTCGGGGCCTTTTCCTTTTTCAAAAACATCCGAAAGTTGATAGTATCCCCACACATTCAGCCATTTATAACCGAACCGCAACGACAGTCCGTATCTGAACCTGGCAACATTGGGAATTCTCGTTTTTTTATAAATTACCAGTTTGTTAATATCATTCGGTGAAAAGTCATCACCTTTATACTTTGTAAAGGAGGTCATAAGAATACCGAATTTAAAACCGAAAGCAAAACGAACATCGCTTTTCGATTTATAACGCAGTTCTAACGGTATGTCAAAATAGCCGAGTGTAAATTTTGTCCTCCTGAAATTGATGGAATCGGGAACTTTATAAAATACCGTTGAATCGTCAACTGTCATTGTCAGCGACTTGTTATTCAGATTATGGTATGACAATCCGATTCCGGGTGAAAGGCTGAAATTACCATTATTAAGAATGTAATTATATGAACCGGTAATGTTAACACCTTGATTAATAGTGGCCGGATCAATGGATTCGGGTAAATCCTGCCAGATGTCGGTAAATATGTCCACTCCGAAACTGAACTTCCGCTTGGTCTCCTCACTCAATTCCTGTGAGAATGTATTAAAGGCCGTTAGTACAAAGACTATTATCAATATTTTTTTCATCAAATGATTTTTTTCAACTTTTTTGCAAAGATAGGGGAAAAATTAATTGTGAATTACAAATTATTAATTACTAATTTTCAATTTTCCAGGCTGATATCTCCTGATGATTCTGAGGGTTATAACCGCATACCAATTCGATTTTTCCTTTTGTCAGCATAGAGCAGTCATCCGGAGATTGCGGGCAAGGTTGCTTTACCGGATTATAAATCCTGATTATATTTGGTTCCGGATTAGGTTTACCCACGTGCCGGCGCTCAAATCCGGAACAGCCCGTTATTGTGCACCGTCCACCTTAACCCTGACCATATTCCCATACAAGCTTCCTTGCCATAGTCTTTCAACCTCAGTTAGTGCAAATCCGTGAAATTCGTGGGCTCCGACTCTTTCGGATTAGCCTCGAGCTATGGCAAAAGCTTAAATCGGGAACAGCCCGGGGGATTTTTAGATTTTAAAGCCATCTTTTCTTTTTGAAGTAAAAAAACATAGAGAAGGCAATAAAGAACATAACTCCGATAACTATCCAGAACGATCTGGGATCGTCCTGTAACGGCAGATTCAGGTTCATTCCGTAAAGGCCTGTCAGGAAGGTTAGCGGAAGCAGTATGGATGATATAAGTGTCAGGATTTTCATTATTTCATTAGTACGGTTAGCCTGCAACGAGTCGAATGTTCTGGATAATCCTTCGATAAGCTCGGCATAATCCTCGGTCATATCCCACATTTGCTTGTAGTAGTCAAGGATATTACCCCAGTAATCTTCCATATTTTCGGCATAGCCTTCAATCTGTCCCGATTCGAATTTTGTAAAGAGCGGAAGCTGAGGTTTAAACATTGTGTTGAGAAGAATAATGTTTTTCCTGATTACGGAAATACGTTCGATAATCCGTTCGGATTTTACATCTAACAGACTTCTGTTAATAGCGTCCACATCATCACCAATCTTGTTGATAATCTTTTGTGTTGCCTTCATCAGGCGTTCAAGAATCGTATATAACAGGGCGTCACTCGTACCGATTTCAAAATCTTCACCGCGCTCAACCTGATCTTTACCTTCCTGAAACATATTGGTAACAGCAGAGTGTGATTTTCCAATGGTGATGATAAAATCCTCACCCCAGAAAATTTTCACCTCACGTATTCGCAAAAATTTATTATTGCGGTCAAAATACGGGAAATGCAGAATTATAAAATAGTAATCGTCGTAGATGTCAATTTTCGGCCTTTGGTTATATTCGGCTCTACAGTCTTCAATGTCAAGAGGATGGAAGTGGAAGTTCTCCTGAAGATAATTAAGATTTTCATTTGAAGGGTTAAGCACGTGATGCCACCTGAGTGTTCCGATTTTAATTGTTTCGATCATAACCCTGTATTTAAAAATGTTAATATTCTACATCCCTTACCGATATATTATTGTGCCGGCAAAAGTAAGAAAATTTTTGTAAACAACGATTTGATTTTAAAGTCTTACCTTTGCGCTCTTTAAATATGGAAAATAATCTGAGAAAGAATAAAGGCAAAGAGACAGCAGTACTTATTGGTGTTATTTCGCGTAATGATACCGAAGAGCGTGTAAATGAGTATCTTGACGAACTGGAGTTTCTCGCCGAAACTGCCGGTGCGGAAACTGTTAAGCGCTTCGTTCAGCGAATGGAGATGAAAGACTCACGGACTTTTGTGGGGTCGGGTAAACTTGCCGAAATCGCAGGTTTTATAGCAGATAATAAAATTGATATCGCTGTTTTTGATGATGAGTTAACTCCGTCGCAGATAAGAAATATTGAAAAGGCTTTCAAATGCAGGATACTTGACAGAAACAATCTGATACTTGATATTTTTGCCAAAAGAGCAAGAACGGCTCACGCCAAAACACAGGTTGAACTGGCTCAGTATCAGTACCTCCTGCCCAGGCTGACGAGGATGTGGACACACCTTGAACGGCAGCGCGGTGGTATCGGATTAAGAGGTCCGGGAGAGACTGAAATTGAAACCGACCGCCGTATTATCCGCGACAGGATTGCCCTGCTGAAAAAGAAACTTCTGAAAATAGACAAGCAGAAAGCTACCCAGCGAAAAAACCGTGGAAAAATGGTGCAGGTTGCGCTCGTGGGATACACCAATGTCGGTAAGTCAACGATAATGAATATGCTGAGTAAATCGGATGTGTTTGCCGAAAACAAGCTTTTCGCAACACTTGATACAACGGTCAGAAAAGTGGTCATAAAAAATCTTCCGTTTTTGCTTTCCGACACGGTCGGGTTTATCCGTAAGTTGCCCCACGACCTGGTAGAGTCGTTCAAATCAACTCTTGACGAGGTACGCGAATCGGATATTCTGGTTCTTATTGCCGATATATCCCACTCCGATTTTGAGGAGCATATTAATGTTGTGAAGCAAACACTGTCAGAACTTGATGCGGGCGATAAACCGACGATTATGGTCTTTAACAAGATTGATGCATATACATTCATTAAAAAGGATGAAGACGACCTGACTCCCGAAACCAAAGAGAACCTCAGTCTTGATGACCTGAAAAAAACCTGGCTGGCAAAGGCTCACACTCCCACACTCTTTATTTCGGCTAAAAACAAGCAAAATATCGGGGAGTTTAAGAAAGTGCTTTACAACGAAGTAAGAAAAATCCATATCGAACGGTATCCCTACAATGACTTTTTATATGATGATTATGAATGAGTTAACCCGTCATAAAAATCCTTGTTCCGTTTTATTCCCACTATTTCAATATCTTTGCCACGTGAACGTTTAAAACAGATATGAAGAAAAAACAACTCCTTCTGCTTTCGGTTTTGTCCGGTATTCTTCTGACCATAGGCTGGCCTGTGAACGGTTTTCCCGCTTTTTTGTTTGTGGCATTGGTTCCGGTGTTTATTATTGAAGATTACATTTTCAATAACAGGGATGATTTTTCGGGTTTTAGCGTTTTTTTTTATACATATCCCGGCTTTCTGCTCTGGAATATCCTTACAACCTGGTGGATATGGAATTCAACACCTGCCGCCCTTGCCGCCTGGACGCTGAATGCGATGTTTATGAGCATTGTTTTTCTTGCTTATCATTTTATCAGAAAAGAGATTTACGGAACAGGAAGAGGATATTTTGTTTTGCCTTTTGTCTGGATAGCTTTTGAATTTCTTCATCTCAACTGGAAACTGACCTGGTCGTGGCTTAATCTTGGAAACGGTTTTAGCAATCAGACCCGTTGGATTCAATGGTACGAATATACAGGTACTCTTGGCGGTACGTTGTGGATAATTGTTGTAAATATTCTTATTTTTCTCGCAATCAGATCGTTGCAAAACAACGACAAAAGAAAACTTGTCATTAATTCATCCCTCGCATTACTCATTATAATTGTTCCCGTTTTTATCTCATATCTCATCTATTTCGGATATAAAGAGAATAAAAATCCGGTCAGGGTTGTGGTTTGTCAGCAGAATCTTGACCCCTATTCAAGTCAGTATTCGACGCCGGCGACAGAGGTGGCAAAGATTATAACCGGTCTTGCGGATGAGGTTTTGGACGACTCGGTACGTTTTGTGGTGGCACCCGAATCAACACTTCAGGATTATCTTTGGGAGGACAAATTAGACAGGTCTCTTTCATTAAAAATTTTGCAGAAATGGGTCAGGGAGCATCCCGGCGTTGATATTGTGATAGGCGCCTCCACTTATAAACGATACAAAGAGGGTGAAAAAACGGCTCCGTCAGCAAGATATTTTGAGAGGGAGGACTTCTACTATGAATCGTACAATACTGCTTTTCTGATTGATACAACAGGCGAATTGCAACGTCATCACAAAATGAAACTGACTCCGGGTGTTGAGTATATGCCGTCGTGGGGCTTTCTTGACAAATTTGCCGTTGACCTCGGTGGCACAGTCGGTTCACTTGGAATTGACAAAGAACAGGTTTTGTTAATTGCCGATTCGGTTAAAATTGCACCGGTTATCTGTTATGAGTCCGTTTTCGGGGAGTTTTGCGCCGATTATACGAAAAAAGGTGCTCAGGTCTTTTTTCTGATTACAAACGACGGCTGGTGGGGCGATACTCCGGGGCATAAACAGCATCTTTTGTTTTCCTGTTTGCGGGCAATTGAGACGAGACGATGGATTGCAAGGTCTGCTAATACGGGTATTTCCTGTTTTGTTGACGAAAAAGGGGGAATTCATCAGCCTACAAAATACTGGGTAAGGACAGTTATAAAACAGGATGTGAATCTTAACTCCGAGATTACATTTTATGCGAAAATGGGTGATTATATCGGACGGATTTCGGCATTTCTTGCCGTATTTCTGTTACTTATCTCATTTTCATTCAGCTTAAAAAGAAAAACAAAAAAGATACGATGAAACTTTTTTACAGACATTTCGGCGAAGGGCAGCCGGTTATTATTCTTCACGGGCTTTTCGGAATTTCCGACAACTGGGTTACGATTGGAAAGAGAATGGCTGACAAGTATGAAGTCTTCATTCCCGACCAGCGGAATCATGGCCGGTCACCGCACAGCGACACCTTCAACTACTATGCGCTTGTTGACGACCTGTATGAATTTATTGAAGATCACCGACTTATTAATCCGGTTATAATGGGACATTCTATGGGAGGTAAAGTTGCAATGAATTTTGCCCTTGAACATCCATCGAAGATTGACAGGCTTGTTGTTATTGATATGAGTGTGAGAGAATACAAAGCGAGGAAGCAGCATATTGAGATTATTGAAGCTTTGTTGTCGGTTGATATGAGTAAAATAAAGTCGAGGGCAGAGGTTGAAAGGATTGTTTCGCAGAAAATCGAATCACCGAGAATAAGACAGTTTGTGATGAAAAATCTTTACAGGATTAACAGCAACACATTTGGGTGGAGGATTAATATTAAGGCTATTTACGAAAGCCTTGAGGATATTTTTGTCGGAATAGATTCTCCATATACTTTTGAGAAACCTGCACTTTTTATTAAAGGAGAATTATCGGATTATATTCTTGACGAAGATTATGACCTGATAAAAAAGTACTTCCCCAATGTTACATTTCAAACGATTAAAAATGCATCTCACTGGGTTCATGCTGAAAAACCCGATGAACTTTGCGAACTTTTCAGCGGTTTTATGGAAAATAGGATTTAAAAAAGCCTTTCAATGCAAAGGGTGCAGCGGTTTTAATTATTATTTTTGTCAATTTTCATCTTTTTTTTGATGAATTAAAAAATTTTTTAATTTTGCACCTCCTTAATAAGAAGGAAATGTTCTGTTAAGAGATGGTAATGTCCCATGGTGTAATGGTAGCACAACAGATTTTGGTTCTGTCGGTCAAGGTTCGAGTCCTTGTGGGACAACATACAAAAAGGTGCCCTGTAATATTTTGCAGGACACCTTTTTGTTGTTTATAAAAGTTTATGCTTTAAGGGAACTTCCACCCTCACTTTACTATAAAAACAGCTTAACATTTTGATTTATAGTTAGTAATAGTGTTTTTACTAAAAAAGTGTAGCGAAGATTTTAAAAAAGAAAGCCGTGGTTTCTCCGGATGATTTGGATTTTTTTAACGGCAAGTCGTTTGGCGCAATAGAAGCCGTAAACAAATTGCTCAAAAATTAGGCAAAACACAGGCACTCGGAAAAAACGGGCAAGGTCAATTAGCACTGTTTCAAATGTCAGGTCGAATTATTACGCAAGGATCAGGAAATTATCTTGCTAATAAATGGGTTAAAACAGCGAGTAAAAGCAAGGCCTGACAGATTAAAAGCACATCAGCAAGAGCGTCAGTGCAATAGTAGTTGATCTGAAAACGGTTAAGAATAAATCCGCTGACAAAAGTTCTTAACATACTAATACACTGCAAGTAACAAAAATGTATTTATGGGTTTTAGGTGGAAGTTCCGTTCAAACGGCACGTAGTGCCCTTCCGAAAGCTTTCAAATCTTTTTCAAGGGTAAAAAATTATAGTTTTTTCAAGAATAATGATAAGATAAATTGTTAACAACTCCAGATACAACTAATGCACAATAAGCTATTTGACTTCATTTAAGATGATTTAACAATGTCAAAATAGGGGGATATTCCTCTTGATAGATATTTTTATATAAGGCGGTTTAGAATGCTTCAGGCAATTTTTTCAATAAAGATATTGTGACTGATTAATTGAGTATAATAAATTGATAAATATAATTATAGCTGTTAATAACTTTAATAAAATCAATCTTCATTTACTTGCATATCTTGGGTTTTGA
>CAYOZZ010000233.1:0-6609 GCA_964408535.1 uncultured Bacteroidales bacterium
ATTTAAGATAGGGTAAGGTGAATCCTTATAAATTGGTTTTGGTTAATAATTAGGTTTATTCTTTTCTTTTTAATCACCTTACTTAGCAGGCAGGAGTGGTTAACCTGCCTGCGCTTTTTTTCTTTCTTCACGTTCAATAAATAACATATATTTGCCTCGTTATGTTTTAAATAGTTTTATATTCAGTGGTGTTTTACCACTAATACAAGTTTTGTTGTAATTATCTGACAACCTGTAAAACTCAGTAAATATGTTTATTAAAAAACACGCATTATTATTTTTTTTATTCGCACTGTTGTCTCTGCAACCAGTTTTTGTCAACGGGCAATACATTAGCGGCTATTACAAAGATATCAAAGGTGAAATACTGAGATATGAATGCCAGCAACCTGATGCCGATTCGTCATTGCTGGTTCGTTCGCTTAATAAAGAAAAATATATTGAATGGCAAACAGCCCCGATGCCTCTTGAATTCCGGGGAGATTATGTAAAGTTCGTCTGGATTGCAGGAATTGATGTCAATCCCGACGATCCGCATAAATTTGAGCTGTATGTCAATAACAAAAAGCTGTTTTCTTTTTCCAGTCCCGCCGACACACTGGAGAAGGAGTGGACTCAGACAGCAGCCAACGGAATGGAGTTAACATTTAAAAGTACTCTGGTTGATAAGTACGGCGACCTTTTCGGTTATATGTTTCTCAAAGTACCGCAAAAGTTAAACAGACCCGGAAAACAGTTAAAAATCAAGGTAGCTGGAGAATCTGCCGGCAGCCGAACCTGGTTTATGATATTCAGATATGTTACAAAGCAGGGTGCAAAAATAAAGCAGGATAATGCAATTGTCAGGAAAGACGGAAAAGAGTATCAGTCGTTACGGGTTGACATTCTGCATTTCGGAGAACCTGCCACTGCCGGAGTCAAAATCGGTGATTATCAAACATCACTGCCGGTTACACTTGGTCTTAATATTAAGTATGTAGAAATCCCGGTTGTAAAAAAGGAGATATCATATAATGCAGAGGTTAAAATAAACGGCGGATATCTTTTGAAAAAGTCAATAAGAGTGAAACCTGTGAAACATTACGACATTTATCTGCTGCCTCATTCTCACGTTGATATCGGTTATACACAGATTCAAAGTGACGTGGAAAAAGCACAGAAAGAAAATATTGCCAAAGCTATTAAAATCGCTGAAAAAAGCAGTGACTATCCTCCTGAAGCGCAGTTTAAATGGAATACAGAGGTTATGTGGCCGGTTGAATGCTATCTCAAAAATGCCACCGAAGAAGAAAAAGAGCTTTTTGCAGATGCCGTCAGAAAGGGCTGGATTGAACTTGACGGAATTTACGCCAATCTGTTAACGGAACTTTGCCGTCCCGAAGAATTGTACCGCGCATTCAATTATGCGGTTGAAACGGCAGAGATGTACAATATAAAAATCGAATCGGCAATGATGTCGGATATTCCGGGTACTGCCTGGGGAATCATTCCTGTTATGGCTCAAAACGGAATAAAATACTTTTCAATCGGAACGAACACTTTTGACAGGATTGGTGATATAATTGAAAAACTGGGTGATAAACCTTTCTACTGGCAATCTCCGTCAGGTGAGGAAAAGGTTCTTTGCTGGGTTCACGGAAAAGGCTACTCGGAGTTTCATACGGGACTTGGGTACGGTAAAATGTACAACACACTGAAAGAACAGCGCATTATGAAATATATTGATGAACTGGAGAATAAAAATTATCCTTATGAAATAGTTGTGATGCGCTACAATATAGGTTCGGACAACGGCCCGCCGGATGAAGCCCTTCCTGAAATCGTTAAAAAGTGGAATAAAAAATTCGTCACTCCCACACTTCATATTTCTACTGTGAGTAAGTCGTTCTCGAAATTTGAAAAAATGTATGGGAAGAATCTTCCTGTTTGGAAAGGTGAGTTGACCGGTTATTGGGAGGATGGGGCAATTTCAACAGCCAAAGAAACAGGGATGAACCTTGCAAGCTCCGAAAGATTGGTGCAGGCTGAAATCCTGTACACAATGCTTGACCCGGAAAACTTTCCGGAAGAGAAGTTCGACTCGGCCTGGCAATATGTGCTGCTGTTCACCGAACATACCTGGGGTGCATGGAATTCGGTGAGCGAACCTGACGATGAATTTGTTAAGCAGCAATGGAAAGTCAAGCAATCCTATGCATTGGAAGCCGACCGGCGATCAAGAGCTTTGCTAAGAGAGGCAGTTCAGCCCGATATGGCTGAAACGGTCAGAGTTATTGATGTTTACAACACAAATTCGTGGAAAAGAACAGACCTTGTTGTTATCCCGAAGGAGTATTACATCCGTGGAAACGGAATTCGCGACAGGGCAGGCAATATTTATCCGGTGCAACGGTTATCCACAGGTGAATTTGTCTTTCTTGCCGAAGATGTTCCTCCGCTTGCTGCAAAGAGGTTTTACATTTTTAATAATACTAACAGCCTCACCCAAAAAAATAATATGTTTATTGAAAATAAATTTGAAAACAACCTCATCCGGTTTGAGATAAACAAGCAATCGGGAAATATTACCAACCTGAGATTCAAGAATTTCCCGTTCAATTCAAATACTTTTGCGCAGGGGCTTAACTCCTGTCTTTATGTGGAGGGACGAAATCCTCAGACTTATTTCGAAAATGGAGTTCCTTTTATAAATATTAAGGAATCGGGGCCACTGGTCTATTCTTATATTATTGAGTCGGATGCCCGCGGGTGTAACAGCCTGAAAAGAGAAGTCAGGGTTATTGACAAGATACAGAGACTTGATATTATAAACACAATAGATAAAAAGTATGTTCTTTCGCCCGAAGGAGTATATTTTAAATATCCGTTTAAACTTCCGGGCGGGAAAAACAATCTCGGACTTGCCTGGGGGCATTATACGCCTGATGCCGGCCAGTTGCCCGGAGCAAATAAAAACTTCTTTACGATACAGCGCTGGACAGATATTTCAAATGAACAGTTCGGGATAACCTTTACCGTTAAGCAGGCTCCTGTTATTGAAATCGGGAGAATGTCAACCGATGCAAACGAGGTCGGATGGCTTGACAGCGTACCTGAATCAACAACACTTTTTTCGTATGTTATGAACAACTACTGGGGTACCAACTTCAAAGCCGCCCAGTCCGGAACGGCTACGTTCAGCTATTCCGTTTACCCTCACAATGAGTTCGATCCGGTTTTTGCCGAAAAATGCGGAATTGAGCACAACCAGCCTCTTGTTGCAGTACCTGCAAACGATTCAAAACCGGTTTACAAGCAGGCTTTTTCTTTGAACAATGAGAATGTTATAATAACACTGCTGCGGGCTGTTGACAATGGAAAAGGTGTTCTTATCAGGCTCTATAATCCCGGGAATAATGTTGAAACCGTCAACTTTAACTTTGGAGCTGAAAATAGAAACGTGTATTTATCCGGCCCGAACGGGAATAACAGAAATAAGACAAAAAATGAATTTAAGATACCTCCGTCGGGTATCAGGACGGTTGTGATTGATATTTCAAAATAGCTTTCTATCCGTTTCTTTGTATGCCATAACCTGTTGACATTCCTTCTGAATCTGCCGGGTCATATTTTCAGTACAACTCAGCTCTCTTAACCTTCAGCCCCTCATCAGTAAGGTACTCCTCAAAGTCCATATATTTGTCAATCATACCTTTGGGGCCAATCTCTATTACCCGGTTACAGACACTGCGAATAAATTCGTGGTCGTGTGAGGCCATCAGTATCTGGCCCGGGTATTTCTTCATATTATTGTTGTAAGCCTGTATTGACTCCATATCAAGGTGGTTCGTAGGATGGTCGAGGATTAAAAAGTTGGGATGTTGCAACATCATACGTGCTATCATACAGCGCATCTTTTCCCCTCCCGAAAGTACACTTGTCTTTTTTTGAAGGTCGTCGCCAGAAAAGAGCATCTTTCCGAGATATCCCCTGAGAAACTGCTCGTCAGTATTATCGGAATACTGCGCTATCCAGTCAATCAGTGTCAGATTTTTCTGAAAGTAAGCCGAATTATCCATCGGAAGATAGGCACTGCTGATGGTAACACCCCAGGTGTAGCTTCCGCCCACCGGCTCCTCTTCTCCGGCAATAATACGGAATAATGCCGTCATTGCACGACTGTCTTTCGACAGAAGCACAATCTTGTCGTTTTTGTTTACCGTAAAAGAGACATTGTTAAACAGCGGTTCACCGTTTATTCCGGCACTAAGGTCTTCGACCTCCAGAATATTGTTACCGGCAGGACGTTCAGGCTGAAATATGATACCGGGATACCGTCTTGTGGAAGGCTCAATATCCTCAACTTTAAGTTTCTCAAGCATCTTCTTTCGGCTTGTTGTCTGCTTTGATTTTGCCACATTTGCACTAAAGCGCTGTATAAAAGTCAGAAGCTCCTTTCTCTTCTCCTCGGCCTTTTTGTTGGCAGCAGTTCTCTGTCTCAAAGCCAGTTGGCTCGACTCATACCAGAAAGTATAATTTCCCGAAAACATCCGCACCTTGCCAAAATCAATGTCAACAATATCGGTACACACATTATCAAGGAAGTGTCTGTCGTGGGAGACGACGATAACGGTATTTTCAAAATTGGCAAGATAATTTTCAAGCCACAGCACTGTTTCAAGGTCAAGGTCATTGGTAGGCTCATCAAGCAGGAGGTTATCGGGATTTCCAAAGAGAGCCTGTGCGAGCAAAACCCTGACTTTTTCTTTTCCGCTAAGCTCCTTCATCATCCTGTAATGCAGGTCTTCCTTAATTCCGAGACCGCTCAGCAGTTCGGCGGCATCACTTTCCGATGTCCAGCCGCCCATTTCGGCATACTCATCTTCCAACTTACCGGCAAGCATTCCGTCCTCCTCCGAAAAATCAGGTTTTGCATACAGTGCATCCTTTTTCTTTGCCAGTTCCCACATCTCCCTGTGCCCCATCAGAACCGTTTCCAACACCCGGTATTCGTCAAATTTATAGTGATCCTGCTCCAAAACGGAAAGCCTTTCACCGGAACCTATGCTCACGGTGCCTTTGGTTGCGTCGAGTTCACCTGCAATAATCTTCAGTATTGTAGATTTTCCGGCACCATTGGCTCCAATAACACCGTAACAGTTTCCCGCCGTAAATTTAAGATTGACATCTGAAAAAAGCGGTTTCTTCCCGAATTGTATTGTAAGATTTGAAACAGTAATCATAATATATTAATTCATAATTTTTTAAGGGCGGCAAAAGTAGTATTATTTTTATAGTTTCATACCAAAATATTAAATTAACCCAAAGCCCTATTACACAAAACATTCAAAGGATTTTTCAGTACAACATTTACAAAAAAACTATTTTCGGAGAAATTGTAATGGATCTATATCAGAAAATTGTATGTGGTTTCCGAAAAACAGAAGTATTGTGTGAACTTAACCGTTCTTTTTCGGTTTATGCTATACAAACACATAACAAATTGGTGTCCTATGCCTTCAAAAGATAATCGAATTAAAGGAATTTTATTTGCCTCAGTAACTGCATTCATGTGGGGTTTTCTTGCCATTGCGCTTAAAGTTGCATCGGGAATAATGGACCCGGCAACGATAGTCTGGTTCAGATTTGTTGTTGCTTTCACCGTCCTGTTGGTTTATTACGCAATAAAGAATCCGTCAGCTTTGAAAATACTCTACTCCCCTCCTATTTTCCTCGTTGTGGCATCTATCGCACTCGGAATAAATTATCTTGCATTCCTTTACGGACTTGAACTTACCACACCGAGCACGGCACAGGTAATTATTCAGGTCGGGCCTATCTTTCTCGGCTTTGTGGGATTGATTTTTTTTAAAGAGAAGATAAGTCTGCGCCAGGGAATAGGTTTTATGACAGCAGGCATCGGACTGTTTATATTTTACAGGGACAGCCTTTCAAAGATTGCCGGTGAAGAGGCACTTTTCAATATGGGAATACTTTGGGTTGTCGTTGCTGCTATGGCATGGGTTATTTATGCCGCATTCCAGAAAATTCTTGTAAAAAGCTATCCGGCACAGCAGCTAAACCTTTTCATCTTTATGCTTCCGATATTTCTATATCTGCCGTTTATTCACCCGTCACAATTTATGGGGCTGACAGCCGCCGACTGGCTGCTGCTTATCTACCTCGGACTGAACACGCTTATTGCTTACGGCTCGCTGGCACTTGCTTTCAAGTATATTGAAGCCAATAAAATCAGTATCATTGTAACGATGAACCCCATAATCACCTTTATTGTTATGGGATTGCTGGCTTATTTTGAAGTCTCCTGGATTGAACCTGAAATACTGACAACCAAAGGAATTGTGGCAGCACTCCTTGTTATCGGAGGAGCTATTATGGCTGTAGCCTTCGCAAAACCTAAAAAGAAAAAGGAGATATCGGAACTGATACCTGTCCCGAAGATCGAAAATTAAGATTCTATAAATAATTTGTGCTTTTTCCTTACTTTTGTACCTGAATAAAACTCTTAACTATGCTTATCCTAAACAAGAAAGACATTCTTAATTCAGTGACTATTGACGAACTCCTGAAGGCTGTTGAGGAGGCATTCATAATTCAGGAAAGAGGAAA
>CAYOZZ010000234.1:0-2025 GCA_964408535.1 uncultured Bacteroidales bacterium
CCTTTTTCGACGGTCTGGGAATTTGCGTAAGGCTGTAAAAATGTTTCCATAAAGCCTTCGGTTCGAGATTTAATATTTCTTTGCTCATTATTTTATGTTATTAATTAATACTTTCCAACTTATCCTTATAAACATTTACAAGTTTATTATCCGCTAAAAGCTTTTCTATTTTGCCCCAATTTTCATTTAGAAACTCATGCATTTCCTTCAGCCTCATATTTCCAATACGCAGATGAACAACTACTAATAAATTTACTAACAAACAGGCATTATTTCTTTATATTCGGCATTTCAAGTCCGTAACCTTTTTTCTTATCCTCAATCTTCAGCAAGAAGGCAAACAAAAGTGACGAGACTGAAAGTCCGAGAAAAATCAGCATATCATAAAAATAGTTATACCTAATATTCAATCTCTCTTTTTCTATTGTAAGATAAGCGTTATCCTTCCCAATTTTTATAACCTTTTTCATTGCTTCCTTTTTATCTCCCGAAATATCCACATTTTGAAGGTTCTGTGATATACTTGAATAAATCTCATCTTCAATCTTCTTAGTATCTACATCAGCTATCGAGACAGGTTCATATATGGTATATTGAACAATGGAATCAACAGCGCTACTACTGGTTTTCTCTACCATTCTGCTAATTTCCTTGTCAGTAAACTGCCCTTTGAAACTATCGTTGTAAATTCTCTCAATAGTTGTTTTTATCACTTTCTTATTTTCGGAAACATCCGGATTTGTATTATTCAGTACAACCCCAAGAATCAAGGGTACGAATAAAAGACCGATATTCTGAATCCAGAAAATTACAGCATAAGCTGTTCCGAGTTGCTTTTCGGGAATAATCTTTGGTACTGAAGGCCACATTGCCGAAGGAACCAATGAAAAAGCAATTCCGAGGACAATAACCATAAGAGCAGCAACCCACCATAATGTCAGTGAAGGAATGGCAAGAATACCATGAACAAAAATAAGTATCAGTGAACCAACAATCATAATTGTTGCACCTTTACCGAATTTATCATATATCCCACCGAAAAGAGGAGTCAGAAAAATTGTCCCGAAGGGCAGCAACATAGTAATCGTACCTGCAAGATTCGGATCGACATTATACTTATTAATCATTAAATCGTTGGCATAAAACAAGAATGGGAATACGGCAGAATAAAATAAAACGCATAATATTGCAATATACCAAAAACCAAGGTTTGAAATAATCATAATGATATCGGAAACTTTAAATTCATCCTCAGGTGATTTTTCAACAACTTCGGCACCTTCGGATTTATCAAGTTTAATATCAAGAATTGAAAATGAGATAAATGATATAACTCCGAGGAACATCAATATCAAAGCGAAAAGTATTGGAGCTGAAACGGTAAAATTCTTTGCCAATGGAATTGATATTGCCAGAGCCAAGGCTGTCCCTAACCGTGCAATTGACATTTGCATTCCCATTGCAAGTGCCATCTCTTTTCCTTTAAACCAGCGAACAACTGCTTTTGAAATAGTAATTCCAATAGCTTCCGTACCAACACCAAATATTGCAAAACCAAAGGAGGACAATAAAACCTGTGGTGTCATTTCCCCAATGATCGGGATATAAATAGTTGCACCTTCGTCAAACTTATGAGTTATGGCCCAATAATTTATTGCCGTACCGATAAACATTACAATAGTGGCTCCAAGACCTGTTTTTCTAACACCCAGTTTATCAAGAATAAACCCGCTAAAAATGAGCATAAACAGAAATACATTAAACCAGGCATAAGCCGATGTATATGTACCAAAGTCATCACTGTTCCATCCAAGGATACTTTCAAGCATCGGCTTAATTGAAGATAGGGCATAATTAAAATAGTACGCACCGAAAATTGATAAGGAAGCTAAAACTAATGCTGTCCACCGAGCCTTAGTTGATTCCCGAAGAGATTGTTTTATTTTTTCTGTCATAATGAAAAGATTTTTGAATTTTATTGAAAGGGCAAATATATAACTTTTATTAATCCATAGTGGAAATGTT
>CAYOZZ010000235.1:0-4617 GCA_964408535.1 uncultured Bacteroidales bacterium
AAAACAGGCACAAGAAATGTACAAAGAGAAGAAACCTGAAGAAACGGTTTCATTTCTTACGGATTATACAAATAAATGGGGAAACAAGGTTGTTAGCGAGGCCTGGAAGCTTGGCGATTTCCTCTGGACTAAGTATGATGAAAAATTTTAATAAATCAGCTTCCTAAAAGTTATTTATTGGCAATTTAGCAAAGTCCTTTTTAAATTTTTTGTACTTTTGTTACGAATAATATTAAATTTCCAAAGGTGAATGTCGTTAATATTGATGAGTTTAAGAAAGAGATTAAGTAGAATGTATCGCACTAAGATAGATTTGAATTACGATTAATTTTTATATATTATTTTTATGAAACAGATCAATAGATGGAAACGAATTAAAAATTTTCCTTCCTACCTGTTTTTGTTTCTTGTAATACTCGTTGTTCCTTTTGTTTACTCCACCTCTGTTCTTGATCCCTCGCTTTATCCGCGATTGTTTGCATTGAACCTTACAATTGCCGGTTTTGGACTGTTGCTGGTAACCCTGGCAGTTAAAAATGGAGATTTATATGATTCTGGAATTTTCAGAAAGAATATTTTCAGGTTTTATCTGGGGTATATTATCATATCTGTAATTTCAATATTCTTTGCCCTGAATATTTCAGAAGCTATTTTTGAATGGTTTAAGATATTTACATTTTTTACAACATTTTGTCTGCTGACAGTTTACCTCTCCTCAATAAAAAATTCATCAGAGATAATTACAAGAACCGTTGTAGTTTTTTCTTTAATTATTTCATTGTACGGGTTTTATGAAATATATACTGTCACATCTACTTTAGGATTAAATCATCAGACAACCTATTCAATTCGTGCTTTATCATCAAACAGAAACCTCTATTCCCAATTACTTCTTATAACACTGCCATTCACTTTTTATGGAATTTATCTTTTTAGATCACTATGGCGGGTAATGGCAATAATAAGTTCTGTATTTGTGCTGATATTGATTACTGTATTGCTAACACGTTCCGTTTGGGTTGCAGCAGTATTTTCACTTTTTATTGCTTTAATTGTGTTATTGCTTTATCGAAAATATTTTCTTTTTGATAAACGGATGGTCAGAGTTTTGTCTATTTCATTAATAGTTGCAATTGTCGTTATCTTAACAGGAATCTCAATTTATAAGAAATATGGTAATGTCAAAGTTTTCGAGAAGCAGTTCTATTGGGTAAGCAATTATCAGTTCGGTTCAACACTTGAACGTGTCGAATTGTGGAAAATGACCCTGGAAATGGGAGTTGATAATCCTGTAACCGGTGTAGGACCGGGAAACTGGCGGTTTGTTATTCCCGAATATGGAAGCGGAGAATTGCGAAATGTATCCGGTGAAACATTTTTTCAACGACCCCATAATGATTTTCTGTGGGTTATGGCTGAAACGGGAATTGCTGGTTTTATATTCTATTTATTGATTTTTATCAGTGCTTTTTATTACCTGTTTAAGATTATCAAAAGTTCTGGAAAGGTAAAAGAGAGGTATTTTGCACTGTCATTGATATTCGGATTAACCGGCTACATAATAATTTCTTTAGTGAGTTTCCCAAAGGAGAGAATTGAGCATCAGATTTTTTTAAGTCTTATGTTGGCTGCTACCGTGGTGAAGTACAATTCATTGTTTCCATCTGAAAAACAAGCATTTAATATATCATTGGTATCAATTCCTGTAATTCTTTTATTGATGTTTGGAACATTTATCTCACAAAGCAGAATGGTATCGGGTAAGCACATTCGCAAGGCACTTGATTTCAGGACAGAACAAAAATGGCAAAATGTAATTTCTGAAATCCAAAAGGCAAAGTCTCAGTTCACTACGGTTGATGCTTTCTCTACACCACTGTGCTGGTACGGAGGTGAAGCATATTTCAGACTTAATAATGTTGATTCAGCATATTTTTGTTTTGACAAAGCTTATTTGGTAAACCCCAATCATCTGCATGTATTGAATAATCTCGGAACGACATTAGAGCTTAAGAAGGAGCACAATAAAGCTAAAGCCTGTTTTGCAAAAGCAATAAAGTTGTCTCCTCACTTTGAGGATGCGTTGTTGAATTTATCAGCTGTCTATTATAATGAGAAGGAGACGGATTCGGCATATTTAACTATTGCCAGAATTAGCGATACAACAAATGATGTTAGATACGATAAGTTTTTGACAGCTATTTTATGGAAAAAGATAAATGAATTTAGCAACGAGATAGATGACAGGCAGTTAAGAAACTCTATAATCAGGATAAGAAATGATAATGCCTGGATGAAAAAAGTCTTTTTAAAATCAAAGAAGAAGCAAAACGACATAGAGCGGCAATTGTTAATTGAGGCAGTATATTTAATGGAGTCTGTTGACAGTACCATTACCGATAAGGAGGCTGAGAAATTAAAAATAAAATATCACTTGCAGGAATAGTAATTTTTGTTATTTTTGTTCCTGAAAAACTTGCAAAGCAATGAAATACAAAATGCTAATATTTATTCTGTTGTTGTTTTCAATGAATTTGTATTGTCAGGAAACGATTACAACAGTTAATTCGACCGCAATCAATCCGAAAGGAGGTATAACATCAGTTAATCCTAATAATGCTACAATTCCTGAATTATTGACCGTTCATATTTCCGGTACGGGTACTCATTTTGCAATGGGGACAGGTACTGAAGTGTGGTTCTCTCAGGCTTCAAGCACAATATACCCTATGCAAACAACAGCAATAAGCAATACCCTGATAAGCAGCGAAATAGTATTTAATAATTATCATACTCCCGGCTATTATGATGTTAACACAGTGAATCAGGTTGACGGCCATTTGGTATTGGAAAACGGATTCTATTTGTACCCGAATCCCAACCCTCCGTATCTGACATCCATATCACCGAACAGCGGCAATATACCGGAAACTCTAACAGTTACAGTCAGTGGTCAAAATACAAATTTTACCCAGGGTACGGGAACAGTTATGAGGTTTGAACAGGGCTCATCAACTATTTATCCGAATTGGGTAAATGCTGTAAGTAATAATGTTGTTCAGGCTGAGTTTTCATTTGATAACAATGATAATACAGGATATTATGATGTAAAAACAATAAATGCATTTGACGGAGAGCTTACGCTTGACAACGGTTTTTATCTTTATCCTAATCCTTATCCCCCACATTTGGTTTCTGTTGAGCCGTCATCAGTACAGGCAGGTGAAAGTCTTAATGTTGAAATTAGCGGTCAATATACTCACTTTTCACAAGGGTCAGGAACTATTGTCTGGATTAATCAGGGTGGTTATACTGTTTTTCCAGCCGGAACTCCAACAATTGTTTCGGATGAGTTAATCAGCGCTGATTTCTTTTTTCCTGAGTACTTCCCAACCGGGTTTTATGATGTAAATACTGATAATGTTCCCGATGGCCATTTAAAACTTGAAGATGCATTTGAAGTTATAGATACGGCTACAAGCATTAAGGCAAATAGTGTTTTCGAAATAGTTAATATTTCTCCGAACCCGAATAATGGAAAATTTACTGTTTCTTTACAACTATCTCAACCTGCTGATATCTCAATGGTTATATGTGATCTGCCTGGAAACAGGCTTCAACAGATTGAAAGAAAGAGCATACAGTCCTTGCGAGAAAAGATAAATACAAATGGTTTAAGTACAGGTATTTATATTTTAAAAATTTATGCAGGCAGCGATGTTTTTGTTAACAAAATAATTATTACCCGGTAAGGGTGGACTCTGTTTTGTGATTTCCAATAATAAAAAGAATCATTATAAACCTCGAAATGATTAAACGACATCTGTTTATTATTGTCATTCTCTTTCCATTTATACTCATTGCTCAGGAAGTTAATTTGCCGGTTCCTGCCGACTATTTTGGATTTAAACCAGAAACGGACAGGGAATTATTTAGCTATGAACAGCTTGTCGGTTATCTTCAAAATCTTGATGATGCATCCGGAAAGATAAAAATGGTGCAAATTGGAGAGTCTCCGCTTGGTAAACCGATGTATGTCTGCCTTATATCTTCGGAAGAAAATATTAGCAACATTGACAGGATTATTTTATAGAGGAAAGCCTGTTTTTTCCACCTCAATTCCGAAATTTGATATGGATCGCAGGATTATTGCCACATTTCCTGAAAAGGACATTCTTTTAAGCGGGTATATCGAGAATGGTGAAAAACTTGGTAATAAAACGGCAATGATCCGGCTCAGAAAAGGTAAAGGACAGCTTGTGCTTATGGCCTTCAACCCGTAGTTCCGCGCTTCAACACAGGGAACTTTCAAATTGCTGTTTTACTCATTGTTGCTTGAGAGGATTATGAAGTAAGGAAACAGAATAGATTTGTTGCCACAAAGACTCTAAGCTTTTCGTATTTCCAAATCTTTTAACTCCAAAAGTTTTCAGAGTAGTAGCTCCTTTTTGTCTCAAATCGCGACAGCCGGATTTTAATTTCCTGATAATCCGCAATATTTAAACCTGTATTTACTTGTTGATGAATCTGCCCTGCAATCATTTTAACATCTCTTAACCCTCACATCCACAATTTTATGTAATTTTGTCCGCTTTATTAAGCGATAACAATATGAGA
>CAYOZZ010000236.1:0-5770 GCA_964408535.1 uncultured Bacteroidales bacterium
TTGTCTTCAGGTCGAAATATGCAAAGCGGACATTCAGTACGATAGAACGAACCTTTACAGTAGAATCCGGAAAGTCGGTTAATGTGAATTTGTACAGGTAACGGGGTTAATGTTAGTGTGTCAGCCGTTTGTATCATCTACAGTGTATTGATGATATTACTATTGGGGAATTTGACTTTCCATTCCGGAATTATTTAACCAATAGTCATCTTTATCTCTGTTTTCAATCTGAGAGTCAAAATTAAAGTCTGCCTGGAAATAGCCGCTTTCACCGGCCTGAGGTCTCCATATCAAAATGTCGGCAGAATCAACTGCACCGTCTGAATTGGCATCACCGACAACCATTCCCCAAATTTCAGGGGATAATTGCCTGTATGCTACATTTCCACCGAAAACTTTGTCAATACCGGACGAAAAATCATAGGAATAAGAATTGTTAATTTCAGTTAGTGGATTTGCAGACATAATGGAGAGGTGATTACGGTGGCGGATTACTACAAATAATGAGTGAGTGACAGAATGATTGAATGTGGGAGCGGAAAACCCATCCATACCTGCTATTGAACCGTCATTTAACAGAAATGCTGCAAGTCGTTCGATCATTGTTTCTTGTGTTGCCAGAGGAGCTCCTGTCGTATCACATAGCTCAACCAAGACCCAGTCAACTGCTTCTACAGGTATTGCGGAAACCGATTCATCACCATAATAATTCCACGGATGCCGGTTAAAAGGTTGCGATAACGGTAAAATACTTTTTTCGGCTAAGTCTGTTGTCATAACGGAGTCTCTGAACGGACCTTCAAGAAAAACTTTCAGTTCAAGTTCCTTTTTTTCAAACTCTGAAGTAAAAGAAACATTCCAGCCCGGGCGGGTTGTTGAAAAATCTGAGTTAAAATGTAAAAGCATTTTTCCCGATAAAGCCGTAAGGTCGGGAGGAAGAGATGTTCCTGAAAAAACACCGAGCAGGTTGCAGGATGAAATATTATCACCGTCAAAAACCCAAAGATAGTCGCAACTGAATTCGGTATTGAACGAATTAAAGGATAGAGTTACTGAAGATGCACCTGGTGGAGAAATCAACCAATATGCATCGGTATGGCTTTGATAGTAAGCTGTTCCACTACCGTCATCAAATGCTCCTATGGAATCTGTGATTATCTTAAGTCCGGAAACAGCCCCGGTTATGTAAGCGGAATACCCAACTTCCCAACCCTTACATACTGTGGTGCTGTCAGTGGAAAATTCAATGAGTATTTTTCCTGATGATGAAACCAGATGTGGAGGTAGGTTAAAACCGCAATATTCTCCCAAAAGGGGTCCACCTGTCGTATCTCCATCATAAATTCTGAAATAGTCATATCCCGATTGAGTGCTGAATCTTGAAAAAAAGAGTGCAATGGAATCTGCTCCGGGAGGGGCAATCAAATACTGAATTGTTCTATTATTTTGGTATTCACCTGTCCCGCTACCATCATCGAACCTGTTGAATCTTGCTATAAACTTAGCTGATAGGTTTGTTACTTCCGGTATCGGTTCTATTCCGATTACTGCTTCCTGAATGGGCGGTAGCTCAGTGAGTTTTTTATTGTATCCTGTGCCGTAACCCCAGTTAAAATGAAAGTAGTCATCACATGTATAGCCATCAAGCACAATGAAATGTCCGCCTGTTCCGGAAGTTATTCCATAGAAAACGGGTCTTCCGTTATCAAGTTCATTCTTTAAAATATTTTTCCAAGTTGAATCAGGGAAATGCGAGTTACGTATCAGTTGTGCTTTTGATGAATATCGAAAAAAATCGGGAAAGGAATTTCTGATAGCTGTAGTACCGGATGAGGATGAGGAGGCTCCGTAATCCATTTCAACAGCTACTCCGCAATGTAGCATTAACTGAGCTACTGCTGCAACTTCATCCGTAGAGTTTGACGAATTTAAGTAGTTAGGCATTTGTACCCAATTATAAAAAGTATTTTCAAAATCAGCCGAAATTTCACCATATTCAGGATCGGTATATGAATGGAATCCGTCACCATTAACCGGATAATTGTAATATTTCAGTATTTGAGCCATAGCAGTAGCTCCGCAACCCGTCCGTGTATGCCCGCAACTTCCGTTAATATCTTCAGGACAGGAGTCATTATAATAACAAGTTTGAGCCCAACCTGTAGTAAGCAGCGGAGAGACGGATTTAACAGACTGAGAATACCCGTATCCAATGAAAATGGTAAAGAGTAGAAACATGGGTAAAAAGATATGCTTATAAAAAGTTTTGTTTTTCATTGATTTTTGCTCTACTTATAAAATATCTATATGAAACTTTATTATTTATTGACAAAGATAACAAAATTTCAGGTTTGGGATAAAGTTGGGGTGTCAGATTTCACGCATTTCTATAACTCCGCCCTCAAAGCAATAATAAAGTTTCTTCCCGGGGAAACTATACCGGATGAGTATGGTCTGTAACGGTGGTCAAGGATATTATCAATTCCGAAATTTACCTGCAAACACTTGGTTATTTGATAATAGCCGATGAAATTAAGTGTGTACCACGATGGTGAATAGGGGTTTCCGTTGCTGTCGGTTGCATACATATAGGTCTTTTTCCTTTCCGAAAGTGCCAGATTGTTATAACTTATCTCACCATTATAATTGACATAAAATTCCAATTTCAGGTTTTTTGCAATGTATGTCAGTCCTGCATTCCCGAATAACGGTGAAACGTGACGTACAGGATAGCCCTCGTCATCTTTACCTTTCATATAGGTTAGTCCCGTTTTAAAGCCGAGGCTTTTTGTGATATTCGCTTCAAAGCCGAAGCTGCCGCCGTAAATTGTTGCCTCTCCGGTATTTACAAGTGCCTGAACTTTACTTATTTCACCATCGTAAAGTATGGAATCTTGTCCGTTGAAAGTAAAATCCCTTCTTACCATTGCATCCGTAAGATAAGTGTAAAATCCGGTCAGATTAAGCCTGGCATCTTCCGAAAAAGAGAGTGTCAAGCCGGCATCGGCATTATAAGCATATTCAGGTTTCAGATTGGGATTCGGGACAATAACGTTACCTGGTTCGGAATCAAAAACTTTTGAAATGTCGTCAATATTCGGTGCACGAAAACCCGATGAAATATTTGCGGTCAGGTTAAGTTTCTTTACAGGACGGTAAACGATTCCAAGGCTCCCGTTAAGTGCTCCGGTAGTAAGCTTAATCTCGTCATACTGAAAGGGATAGAAGGTTTTGTCGTCAAAGCGGGATTTAAGCCAAACGTAGCTGTATCTTGCTCCTGCTATCAGTGTAATTTTACCGGAGAGGTGTGATTTGAAATCGGCATAAGCCGAAGCACTCGAATAGTTGCTGCCGCCGTCGGGATATCGTGTTGCTGCCGGCTCAGATTCTCCGGTTACAATATTTGTTTTTTCTGCTGTTGAGTTTACTTTGTTATAAAAAGCCTCCATTCCGTAATAGAGTGTATTTTTTTCCGAAAGGTTTTTAGTGAGGTCAAAGTTCAAAGTAAAAATATCGAGAGACTCAACCCTGCCTCTTCTTAAATCCTTGTTGAATTTTCTGTCGTACCTGCTCTCCTCAACATTCTGATATCCAAGCACTATCCTTGCATCATCGTATATCCCATGGTCATTACTGAGGTTAATCGTTAAATTACCCATTCCCCAGCTTTGCGGCCCGTAATACCATTCGGCATATTTTAATGTTGAGTCGTTTTTATACTGTGTAAGTCTGTCATACCTCGGAATATCACTTGTTGTTGAAAATTGAAGCGACAAACCGAGGTCAACTTTTTTATTAATCCGGTATCTGAATTTTTGGAGAATATTAATCTGGTTATATCCCGAAAATTTCTGAACATCGGGGTCATCATTTATAACCATTTTATCCTTTCCGTTATCTCTGATTACATATTCTTTTCGCTGATAGCCGGGATGGCCTGTGCTTCCCATTTTCAGGTCATCGAAATTGCTGTAACTGACGGATGTTAAGGCACCCCATTTTCCTTCGGAATAGTTAAAGTCGAAATGGCCTGTCATTTCATTATCGGCAGAGGAATACCTTGCCAGTGCATTTGCACCGAAAAGAAAGTTTGTATCAACCGGCAGTTCAATCTTTTTCGTATGAAAATCCATCACACCGCCAAGAGCGTCACTGCCGTACATTATTGATCCGGGGCCGAAGATTACTTCCGCCTCGTCAATGATATTCGGGTCAATAACAATAACATTCTGAAGGTTACCGCTCCTGAAAATAGCATTATTCATCCTGACGCCATCTATTACGAGCAACACCGAATTGGCAGCAAATCCTCTTATCATAGGACTTCCGCCGCCAAGCTGGCTTTTCTGAATAAAGACTTCGTTTGAAGAGCCGAGCAGGTCGGCAGACGTTTGCGGATTGTAAAACTCAATCTCTTTGGCATCAATAGAAGTTATTTGTCTCGGAACTTCGTTAATATCCTGCTCCCATTTACTGGCCGAAACAACTACTTCGCTGAGGTTTACGGTGCTTTCCGTAAGAGTTATAACAAAACCGTGGTCTTCAATTACCGTAAATGGTAACATCAGGTGCTGGAAAGAGGGATGTTGAAAAATTATTGTATCATTTTTGTCGAAACTGTCAAGATTTGCAATTCCATCTATGTTTGTCAATGTGGTTTTGGTGTGATCAAGGTTATAAATCGCAACATTGTCAACCGGTTTTTGATTTGATTTATCAATAACCCTTATCTGTTGGGCATCAATAAAATATATATTAAAGATTAAAAAGAATATTGTTATAATGAATCGCATAATACCTGATAAAATTGATTTGCAAATCTAATAAAAAGATAACCGCTTACTTAAATAATAAAGTTTAATTTTGCCTTTTTATAAACAAAACGGTGCGGGATAAATATGAAAGAGCAGTTTGAAGCGGCAGAATTTCTAAGGTTAAAGGAGTCATTACCTCTTGTGGATGTCAGGACACCGGCTGAATTTGCTCAGGGGCATATCCCGGGAGCGGTAAATATTCCTTTGTTTTCAAACGATGAGAGGGCGGTAGTAGGAACACTTTATAAAAAATCGGGTAAAGAAGCGGCCATATTAAAAGGGTTGGATATTGTCGGGCCGAAGATGTCGTCTTATGTTAAAAGTGTAAGGCGCATAGCACCTGGTAAAAGGCTTCTTATTCATTGCTGGCGGGGAGGAATGCGCAGCGGGAGTATGGCATGGTTATTTCGTACTGCCGGGTTTGAAGTAGCTACACTGACCGGCGGATATAAGGCTTACCGGAGTTTTGTCAGAGAGGAGCTTGGGAAAGACTCGAATCTTTTAATCCTCGGCGGGAAAACAGGAAGCGGGAAGTCGGAAATATTGAGGGTGCTTGAGGAGTCCGGAGAGCAGGTGCTTGATTTGGAGGCTGTTGCTCATCATAAAGGCTCTGCCTTCGGGCATATCGGTCAGGAGGAGCAACCTACGAGCGAACAGTTCGAGAATAACCTGTACGAAATCTGGAAAACATTTGATTTGACGAAACCGGTTTGGCTGGAGGATGAGAGCAGAGCTATCGGAAAAGTGAGTATTCCCGAACCGTTGTTTGTAAGAATGAGAAACAGCCCGGTTATTTTTATTGATTTAAGTATGGAAGAGAGAGTGAAAAGACTTGTAAAAGAGTATGCTGAGTTTGAACCCGAAAGCCTTGAGAAAGCGGTTTTAAGAATAAGTAAAAGGCTTGGCGGGCAGAATGTGAAGGATGCACTGCTTGCTATCCGGAACAGGGATTTTGC
>CAYOZZ010000237.1:0-7255 GCA_964408535.1 uncultured Bacteroidales bacterium
CTGCACGGAGATGAAAACAGATAAAGAAGAATATGGTAATGACGATACAATCACCATTTCAGCCGGCTTATTAAATGAGGGAGGTTCGGATGGTGAAGAGGTAATTCAGGTTTATGTTAGAAATGTTTCTCCTGCCGAAGATGATCCAATAAAAGTACTTGCCGGGTTCGACAGGCTGTTTTTGAAGAAGGGTGAATCCGGTAAAATTGAGTTGAAAATTCCGGTTAAGTCTTTTGCACGGTGGAATAGTGAGAAACACGAATATATTACCGTTCCGGGTAACTATTTTATCGGTACGGCAAAAAATGCGGCAGAAATTTTAAAAGAGGCAGAGATTGTTATAAAATGAAATAATTAACCTTTCCCGGCGTCTGTTTGATTTAAACCTTTATGCCATTCTGAGTGAAGTTCACATCATTCAGAGCGAAATCTATGTAATTCAGAGCGAAGTTGTCGTCAGGCTGAGCGTAGTCGAAGCCTGGTTTGTCTGTATTGGTTATTTAAAAACCCGACATAAGATGTCATATATCAAGCGATAATTTAAGAATATTTTTGTTGAAAATTAACAAAAATGATATACGAAAAGATATTTATCACCGAGCAGAAAATTAAATCCGACCTTAAATCGGTTATCAGAAGACTTATTGCATTAAATAGTATTAAGAAAACTTTAAGTCAGATTGATTTCAGTGCCGAGACCGTTTCAGTTAACGATCCTGAGAAACTTCAGACTTTGATTACAGATTTAAAAGGAGAAGATTTAAGCGACTATGAGAAAAGTGTTTTGAATGAAATTTTGGAATTATAAAAAAGTATCAGACAGGACATCAAATGTCAGGCATTAATCAGGTTGGTGAAAATATTTTTGCATAGAAAAAGAAAGGTGGAGTCCGGAAACCACTTTTAAAAAACGGGGCGAATCCTGAAAAGCCTTATGAGTAGGAATAATTAAAATGTAGTATTATGAAAAAATTGTCAGTAGTATTATTATCGGTTCTTTTTGTAAGTTTAGGTTATTCACAGGATGTAATTATTACAACAAAAAGCGATTCAATTAAGTCAAAGATAATTGAGGTAACCAATAATGAAATAAAGTATAAGAAATTCGATAATATTGACGGTCCCCTCTATTCGGTTTTAAAATCGGATGTCTATATGGTAAAATATCAAAACGGAACATCCGATATTTTTAATGATGATGTTTTGATTTTTGATGAAGAATTACAAACAATATCCAGGAAATATCCCGAGGTATTAATTAAAAAGGGTAACAATGTTTTTATTGAAATACCTGATGAAGCATCACGTGCAGGAGAAAAATATTTTATTGATGCTCTGCAAGAATGGGGTTACTGGAATATTGTTGATGACCCTAAAAAAGCACATTTCATAATTGTATTTGATATTGATAAAAAGGGAATGTTCAATTTGGATAAAAAGGCTCAGGTGACTTTCAAAACAAGGGAGAATGTTGAGTTTAAAAAGTCAGGGATTTATAAAGCCAAAACATCGGCATTTACCGGATACAATTCATTTTATGCAGTATCTAAAAAAATAGTAAAAAAGTATTTTATGAAAGAGTTTGTTGGTTAGTACTGAATAGTAAGCAAATAGTATAATATAAATAAAAAGGCAAGCATATTGGTGTAATTACCGATATGCTTGTTTTTGTTAACTATATGATTTCATTATCAGAGTAATAGTTTTTTAGCATTAGCTTTGTACAATATTTCTATTCTTATCAAAAACAAATTGTATTTCAGAAAAGACGTTTTTTCTTCTAAATCATCTTCCCAAAAATAAACATATCAAGGTTTCCTTCGAGGAGGGTGCGTTTGGGTGAATTGTGTTCATCGGGAGATTCTGTCCAGATGAGTTTCAGTCCCATCTCTTTCAATAGTTCGATCTGGTTTTCGCGGTATGTTATTCCGGCAAACAGATAGTCATCGAATTTTTTACGTTCAAAATATGCTAACAGCCGTTTTACCAGATAGTAGGCATTTACGAATGAATCTGCATAAATGGAATAGAAATAAAATACCAACGGTTTACCGGCAAAGTTTCCCGAAAGGTCTGAAACAGCAAGGTTATGATTTTTTATTTCTCTGTTTTTAATTTTTAGATATGAGTTATACCCAAGAGGCAGTATGCAAATATGACCGGCATAATAACCTGAGGGATCAAAAATTACAAGATTAAGATCAGGCAACAGCTTGGCTGCTTCAGTAATTATTTCGGGCCTGACAGGTTTTGCCCCGTTACTTTTACTCTGAATATCCAAAATAAAATCAACATCAGCCTTATCTGAAACGGTATGTATTTTTTCATCTTCAACAGGCAAATTCGATTTAAACCAGGTTGCGCTCTTAATCTTTGTCATCAGAGCTGCAAGAGAATATGTCCTGTTTTTAATATCATAGAAAACGGATATCGGGTTCTCGGAATTAAGATTACGTATAACCTGGTAAGGGATAAACAGCCTTTCAACAATTACCGGCTCTTTATCAGGTTTGACAAGAGTTTCGTTCTTTTCCCACCTGCTTACGGTTCGTACATCAACATCAAGCAGGGAAGCAATGTCAAGCTGACTAAGATTATTGCATTTTCGGTAGTCAGCCAGCAATTCACCAAAAGAGTTGTATGTTTTCATTCAGGAGTCATTTAAAAACTTCAAAAATACAAAATAACAAAAAAAATGTTAACCGGACATCAAATGTCAGGTGTTATTGCATACCGGAGAGCTATTTTTGCAGCAGATATTAAAGGTTTACAAATAATAAACTTTATGTATTAAACCCTGAAATGTGAACTATATATAGCTTCAGTACAAACTCTATTTTGTAAACAATTTCGATGTACTGAGAAAGCCTGCCGGATTTCGGCAGGTTTTTTTGTTGCAGGTTATTCTAATTTGTCATATTATTGCAACTGCATAAAAATTACAATTATGAAAATATCAACCCCCATTTCTTTACTTTTAATCAGTAGTTTGTTTTATTTTCAAGCTCTTTATTCTCAGTATTATGTCTCTCCTGCCGGTTCCGATAGTAATCCCGGCACACTGGAACAGCCTTTTAAAACCGTTCAGAAAGCTGCAGATATCATGGTTGCCGGGGAAACCTGCTATATAATGGCCGGCACATACCGCGAGACTGTTATTCCTGCAAATAACGGTGAGCCGGGAAATCCGATTGTTTTCCGGAATTATAATGATGACCGTGTTGTAATTGTCGGAAGCGATACGGTTACAGGCTGGCAGCCGTATCAGAATAATATTTACAAGGCTTATTTCCCGGATTCGGTGACACAGCTTTTTGTTGACAGACAAAGAGCTTTCCCGGCGAGATACCCCGATTTCCTGACAGGTGATATTTACAGTACCGCCGATTGGAATCCGGTCAATGCAACTGCGAATGGCGATGCAACTTTTTCGGGAATGGATAAGCCGGACGATTATTGGGTTGGCGGATATTGTAAAATTCTGACCGGTCAGAAATGGGTGGCTCATATCGGTAAAATCTCATCTTCAAACGGAAGTCTTGTACATTGCGACGAACGTTCTTCCCCCTGGAATGATTATAATCCGGGTGTCTATCTTGGTAACGGAATGGGTTACATTTCACATCACCTGCATGCGCTTGACAGTCAGAATGAGTGGCACTGGCAAAATGATACTCTTTACTATTTCCCGGAAAACGGCTCAGGTATTGATACTTCAAAGGTCGAAGCCCGTACAAGACTTTTCGGATTTGATTGTGAAGGTAAAGAGTTTATTGAGATTGACAATATCAATTTTGTATGGGCTTCCGTCAATTTTGGCAGTGCTGCCGGCTGTGTTCTGAATGGCGGCAGTGTTTGGTTTCCAACACCTTTTTATTTCTATTCAAACGGTTGGGGAAGAAGCGGCGGACAGGGGGATGATTATTCGATTGATTACTGGGACGGAAAAGGAATCCATATTTCGGGAACAGGAAATATTGTTAAAAACTGCTATGTGGCATACAGCTGGGGTGACGGTGTGAGTATCGGAGGTATTGGTAATACTGTGGAAAACTGTATTGTTGAAAATTGTGACTGGTCGGCAACCGATGCTGGAGCACTCTGTGCAAGCGGGAAAAATCACAACATACTTCACAATACACTGCACACTTCGGCACGAAGCATACTTGTCCACCGGAAATGCGACAATACGAATATTAAGTATAATCATCTTTATGATTGCGGTATAATGAATGACGACCTCGGCCTTACATATTCATATCACACAAACGGCGGAGGTTCCGAAATATCATACAACTGGGTTCATGACAATCATGCAACCGGAACGGCAAGCGGCATTTATCTTGATAATTATGATACGGCTTATATTGTACATCACAATGTGGTGTGGAATTGTGCCTTTGCCATTCAGACCAACAAGCCTGCCGTTGACCACGAAATTTACAATAATACGGTCTGGAACTGCTCTTATGCACAATGGGCCTGGGGACAATCGGGAACGCAAATTATAAATCAGAAGGTGATAAATAACCTGTCAAATAAACAATGGAATGTGGGTACATATTTTGAGACGAATCTTACAACTGGCAACCCAATGTTCATTGATCCCCAAAATGGAGATTTCAGGTTACAGCAAGGATCACCAGCTATTGACTACGGTACGGTAATTCCGGGAATTACTGACGGATATACCGGTAGTGCCCCTGATGCAGGTGCTTATGAATATGGTGGTGAGGACTGGGCGCCGGGCAGTGATATTGAAATACCCGATTTGAGCGATATTGTTATCATAACCGAACCCGAACCGCAAGACCTTGTTGCATATTACCCGTTCAACGGAAATGCAAATGATGAGAGTGGTAACGGATATAATGCAAGCGAGGTAAATGCGGAACTTACGACTGACAAAGACGGGAATGAAAACAGTGCCTATGCCTTTAACGGTACCGACAGTTATATTGTAATACCTCATATCGGGGTCAATCTTTTTAATGATTTTTCGATAACATACTGGTTTCAACCGAATGATTTACAAACGAGGCAATGGCTTTTCGGTAACAGACACAATTTTTCCGGTGGTGAGGCAAACGGTCTTGAAAGCGACATCTTTGAAGGTGAAGTGCGCTTTTTCTGGCCGGCACAGTTGACTCTGTCGAAGGAAATTACGACAAATGATTGGCAATTCGTGGCATTTACAAAATCGGATAACGGTTACAGACTTTATCATAATGCAGAGCTTGTTGATGTGGGGGTGAATACAACCTCACCGGCGTCAAACGATCCCTGGCGGATAGGCGCACATTATAATCAGGATGGTTGGGGTGCTTTTCTCGACGGGAAAATGGATGAAATAAGAGTTTACGGCAGAAAATTGACCGATGGCGAGATAGAAGACTTATATAACGGTACCTCAACAGGAAACGGATATAACACGGAAACCGGCACAAAAAATATTCGCATTTATCCTAATCCTGGAAATTCGGTATTTTCGATTGCCGGTCTGGGCTCTGAGCTTGTATCGGTGGAGGTTTATAACGATACGGGACAAAGAATAATAAGCGCCGGTAACACTTATAAAGTTGACCTGTCTTCATTCAATCCGGGAATTTACCTGTTTAAAGTAACAGATAAAAACAATAATATTTTGCTGTTTGACAAGGTTATTAAAAAATGAGTGAAGACTTAAAGTTGTCATTATGAAAAATGTTTTTCTTTCTATGTTGTTTTCGGTTGTGACGGTTGGTTATATTTCGGCACAACATCATTCGCAAAAATATACTCCCGATCCCGATACGCTTGTAAGAGAAAAGCTGGAGCAATGGCAGGATTTGAAATTCGGATTGCTTATGCACTGGGGAACATACAGCCAGTGGGGAATTGTGGAGTCGTGGTCAATCTGTCCCGAAGATTATGGATGGTGCGAGCGGAAAAAGGGAGAACATCCCGAAAATTATTTTGAATACGTTAAGGAGTATGAAAATCTGAAAACAACATTCAATCCTGTACGGTTCGACCCGGGCCGCTGGGCGAAAGCGGCAAAAGAAGCAGGTATGCGCTATGTGGTTTTCACAACAAAACATCACGACGGTTTTTGTATGTTCGATTCAAAATATACAGATTATAAAATCACTGATGATGCTTGTCCGTTTCACACAAATCCGAAATCCGATATAGCAAAGGAGATTTTTAAGTCATTCAGAAACGAGGGGCTGTGGACGGGAGCATATTTCTCAAAGCCCGACTGGCATAACGATGATTATTGGTGGCCATACTTCCCGCCGAAAGACCGTAATGTAAATTACGACCCTGCTGTTTACCCCGGAAGGTGGGAAAAATACGTGCAATTTACACATAATCAGATTATGGAGTTGATGAGCGATTACGGAAAAATGGATATCCTTTGGCTCGACGGTGGCTGGGTGCGTAAAAAGGATACGGTACAGATAGCGGATTATTATGAAGACTTTGCGAAAAAGCCGGGAACAGGCTTTGTGAAAACCACGAAGGTAAACCAGGATATCAGAATGGATGAACTTGTTACAAAAGTTCGTGAGAAGCAACCCGGACTTATTGTTGTTGACAGAGCCGTGCCGGGTAAAAACCAGAATTATCTGACACCTGAGAACCGTGTTCCCGAAAAAGCATTACCCTATCCCTGGGAGTCGTGTATTATTTCCGGCGGCGGTTGGTCTTGGACTCCCAATGCAAAATATATGTCATCCCGCAAGCTTGTCCACCTGCTTGCCGATATTGTCTCTAAAGGCGGAAATTTACTGTTGAACATTGCTCCGGGACCCGAAGGACAATGGGCTGACGGGGCATACACAATGCTGTCGGGTATGGGAGAATGGATGAGTGTAAACAGTGAAGCAATTTATGAAACAAGAGCGATTGAGCCCTATAAAGAAGGGAATGTATGCCTTACCCGAAAGAAAGACGGAACATTATATCTTATATATCTTGCAGATGAGGATGAAAAGAAAATGCCTGCGGTTATTCACCTTTCCGTATTATGCCCTGAAAAAGAAAGCAAGGTAACAATTCTCGGAACAGATCAAAAAGTAAAATGGAAAAAATCGGGAGAAGGATTTGATGTTATCATACCGGAGAAACTGCGAAACAATCCTCCTTGTGACTATGCCTGGGTCATTAAGATTGAAAATTGAGTTTTTGCAGAGGAAACAGCTTGAAATTTTATCTGAACTGCCCTTGTTTTGTGACAAAAATCAATGAAATTTGCCTTTGTTTTGTGACA
>CAYOZZ010000238.1:0-20469 GCA_964408535.1 uncultured Bacteroidales bacterium
CCTGGTCGGTAGTATCAAGTCTGGAGTAAATGTAGCTTTTATCGGTCTCTTTAAGATAAGGAAAGTCAATTGAGAATGAAAGGTCGGGATTCATAAGTTTACCTCTCATATGAATTATACAATCCACATCAACCCGTGTTGCCGAGTCTTGAGGAGGCCCGTACTCGCCAAGCTGGGTCTTAACCTTATATGCCGCCGATATATTGACTTTTGCATCATAAGGGTCACCGCTCCAGTCAATGTTGCTGCCTCTGAGGATTTCAAAATCCCGGTTTATGATGCTTTGAAGTGTCAGAAAAAACGAGCCTCTCTCGATAATATACTTACCTGCCATCGTAAATTCTCCCGGAGGTTTAAGTGTCATCTCAATTGTACCGTTTCCTCTCCCCCTGAGGTTTCCCATCTGAGCAGGCAAAAATAACTGTAGATTTGCATCGTAATTCAGATTAAGTTTCAAATCCATACTAAGTCCAATAACTTCGGACTGAAATTCACTAACTTTTTGAATGATTACGGTGTCCTCCATATCATTTATAAAAGTGACAAAATTATTGTCGGCGACTTCCGAAACCGTATTAAGAGGCAGGTAAACCATAGTGCCCTTATCAGTGGTTGCATCAATGTCAAGATTGATTTCATCGGTTGGTCCTGAAATTCTTATTTTTCCTGTAACGAAACCTTTTCCGTAAAAAATATCATTGTTGGCAATTGTTGTATTCAGAACGGCAAGTTTTTCCGCATTAAAGTTCAAATCCAGCCTGATATTGCTTAAGTGGTCGTGATAAACGGCTCCGTAACCCGTACCTTTATTGTTAAGAGAATCATAGAGAACGAGGTCGTTAAAATATATCTTGTCCTTATCGAAATAGACTTTTTCCGCAAAAAAGTATCTGACATTAAGATAATCAATAAGAACCGAAACCCGCATAAGGTCAAGTTCGCCGGTTAGCTCCGGTGCATCAGTCGTTCCTTGTAGTTTCAGGTTCCCTTTTCCAAGCCCGCTGATTTTTGACGAGAATGATTCGGTAAACGGTTCAAGTGTTTTTAGCTTAAAGTTATCCAGACTAATGTTCAGGTCAAAGTTACGGTCTTTGTTTTCAGGGAGATATCTGCCCGATACTTCAAATGTTTTCTTCTCTCCGATGTTTCCTTTGTAAATCAGTTGTCCGAGAATATTAAAAGATTTTCCGAGCGGGTCCCAGGTCGTATTAAGATAGAAGTCACCGAGTTTCTCATCCTCAAAATACATATTTGAAATATCAATATTTGAAAGAAAACTTACCGAATTGTAAACATCCGAAATCTGAAAATTACCGTTGACAGTACCGGAAAAATTAATACCGCTATTCTTTAAAACATATTCAAGTGATGAGAGTCTGAAGTTGTCAAAACTTACCAAAAGAGTGTCATCAGGATTTTCGGAGATTATTCCGTTGATATAAAGTCCCTGGGAACCGGATGTGAATGAGAAATTACTAAAACTGAAATAGTTTGAATCAACTTTGATGAAATTGTCAGGCGATATATGCCAAAGAGTATCGTTAATCATCATTTCCGATTTATTAAAACTTATGAAATACTCTTTTGGTGAATCGAATTTCAGTACTCCGCCGATATCACCATATCCTGTATGATAACCGTCCCTGTTATTCCATGACAAGGAATATAAAAGAGAGTCGTTTTTGGCCATAGAATTAAAAGCGAGACTATCCATAAAAAGGCTGTCGGTAATGTACAGTTTGCTGCATCCGGTCGTCAGGCTAATATAATCGTCCTTAAAGAAGAAATCAAGATTCCAGTTTTCCATTTTTTTACCGTAAACCGTAATCTGCGGCGAATGACCTTCGGTAAATAAGTTTCCCGTTACCGAGTTATAACCCCCTATCAGTGTTGTGTATGGTGCTATTTCAAGGTCAGGTGCAAATAGTTTTGTTATGGGTAGGGAGTTTTTAACGGTGATGTCAAAGACAAAATCCTGCATAGCGAGGCTGTCGGCCCTGCTTCCCATATCAACAAACAGAGTGTCAAGGTAATTGTTAAATAAATTATTAACTGATTCGGAAAGGTCCTTAAAAAGGAATTTTCCCTCAATGGAAGCATCGGCAATATCAGAAAATAAGCGTATCATAGCGTATTCTGTGGAATCTCTTGTAAACGACAGCGTAAAATCATCCATTTTATAATTTTCTCCCTTTTCGTAATAACGCGTACTGTCTATTTTTATAATTCCCTGCATCTGGTCAATAGTCCTGCCCTGAAAATTAAAATTGAGCTTACTTGATAAATTCATTGATGAGTCACGGTCAGAGAGGTTGAGCCTGTATAGTTTTGCGTTTTTAACTTCCGCATTAAAGTCGAAAAGCGGAATCGTCAAACTATTGTCAATGGTGCCGTTAAATACGAGATTGATATTTTCGTCATTAACACTTACATTTCCAATAAACCGGTTATTAGCGATATCGCCTTTTATATCAATATTTTTGTACACATAATTGTTAAATTTCAGCGAATCAATCTCTCCCTTAAGATTGACTTTTAGTAAACCGGCGGTTTCCCCCTCTCCAATTATATCTGCCGAGCCGTCAATTTCATCTAAATTGTTTATTCCGAAAAGAAAACCTGCGTTAAATCCGTCTGCTTTAAGAGAACCGACATAGCTTATATTATTATCGTCATTTTTGACCAAAGCAAGATTTGTTATCATATCTCCGATTCCGGTTTTGAATTTTGCATCGGAAACAAAGTCATTGATAAATCCCGTAAATTTTCCCGTTATATTAACATTTCCCAATTTTTGCAGAAAGTCCGGAATATCTATTTTGGGGTTTTCGGTTGGAAGCCTGAAATTTGAGATATCTTCTGCGGTGGTTATAAAACTTGAAACAGACAGATGGGTAAATGTTTCATTAATATCGGGAAGTCCGTTCATCTGAATATCACCCCTGAACTGTGTGTTGCTGCCGACTGCAAATTTAAACTGCCTTGCCTTAAAATTACTGATATACCCTTTTATGGTACCCATAACCTTAATCCTGTTATCCATCGGGTACATAACCGGAGCAAAATATCCCACTTCAGTGAGATTGATAACCGACGGCCTGAAGTCGGCATCAATTTTAACTTTGTCAATGAAATCACTAAAGTCGGCAAAACTGTTAACCGTAAAATGCAAATCAAGGTCAATACTGTTTTTGGGAGTATTTATTTTCAGGTTTTTTGCAATAATGCCGAATGACCCAACCGTAAAATTCCCCGAAAGACCGTTAAGAACAAATCCGCTTTTTTCGTTCAGCGATATATTGTTTACGTTAGCCGTTATGGAATCATTTATTATAGAAACATTATCAATATTCATATTTAATCCCGATATTCCGGTATGTGCAAAATCAATTTTATTCTTCTCCTGCGGTTTATTTTGGTTGTCGTAGATAAATCCCGAATTAACTATTTCAAGTTTTCCGAGTTTTATATCCCAGGGTTTAGCAGATTGTATTTTTGTTGTATCTGCATCATATCCGAAAAGAAACTGAAAATTGAAGTGTTTTTCATCTTTATATTTGCGGATTCTGATGTCAGCCGTTTCGGCATCTATTTTTGTTAAATGTATAACTCTCTTTTTGGTATTGAAACGTTTCAGCTGAACATCAATTTCACCGCTGCATATCAGTGTGTCGCCGTGCAGATCAACTATTAAAAGGTTTTTCAGTTGTATATTGTTAAAAAACGAGATGTTTATTTTGTCAATCGAAATTTGCGTGTTGAATTTCTTCGAGTAGTACGAAGTGGCAATCCTGGCAAGAAGGGTTTGCGATATTGAGCTGTGTAAAATAAAGGAAATCAGGAATATAATGGTAATTATTCCCGTTAAAATATAAACTCCTATTTTAAGTATCCTTTTTTTGATAATTTTGCCCTCCTAAATTATAAATGCAAACTGATAAAAGTATAACTCAATGGCTTTGAAATGCAAAATTAGAGAATAATTTACCAACAAACTAATGTGGAAAACTAAGCATCAATATTTTACATACGGCCTTATATGAAAACATATATCCTGAGCATAGAATCATCGTGTGACGATACATCAGCGGCAATCCTTGAAGATAACAAGATTCTTGCCAATATTATTGCCAATCAGGATGTGCATAAACGGTATGGCGGGGTTGTGCCGGAGCTGGCATCAAGGGCGCATCAGCAGAATATTATTCCGGTTGTTGACACTGCGCTTAAAACGGCCGGTATTGACAAAAAGCAATTAAGTGCAGTTGCTTTTACGCGCGGACCCGGACTTCTCGGCTCTTTGCTGGTCGGAACCTCTTTTGCCAAAGCCTTTGCACTCGGATTGAACATCCCTTTGATTGAGGTTGATCATTTGCAGGCTCATATTCTGGCTCACTTTATTCAAAACAAAGAGGTAAGCAAACCGGTACCTTCATTACCGTTTTTATGCCTTACTGTTTCGGGAGGGCATACACAAATTACACTTGTGAGGGATTACCTGGAAACTGAAGTTATCGGAAAAACCATTGATGACGCTGCGGGTGAAGCATTTGATAAAGCGGCAAAAATTATGGGTTTGCCTTATCCCGGAGGTCCTGTTATTGATAAACTGGCTAAAGACGGAAATCCCGACAGGTTCACTTTCCCAAAACCCAAAATCGAAGGACTTGGGTTCAGTTTCAGCGGATTGAAAACTTCGTTTCTCTATTTTCTAAGGGATAATCTGAAAACAAATCCGGAATTTATTGAGCAGAATAAAGCAGACCTTGCAGCTTCAATTCAGAAAACAATTGTTGAGATTTTAATCGAAAAGATAATAATTGCCGTTAAACAAACCGGTGTGAAAGATGTTGGAATCGCCGGTGGGGTTTCGGCAAATTCGGAAGTGAGGAAAAGATTGACAGAGGAGGGTGAAAAAAGAGGCTGGAATGTGTTTATCCCTGACTTTCAGTTTACAACGGACAATGCTGCTATGATTGGAATTGTTGGATATTTTAAATATTTGAAAGGAGATTTTGCTGATCAGAGTGTGGTGCCGTATGCAAGGAGCGGGGTATGACTGGGGTTGTTTGTCATTAGGTAGTCATGCGTTATTTGCTTTGCAGAGCTTCGGTACGAAAGTTTTCATCGCTATGAGGTTTACAGAGCGCTGGAATACCGTGATAAGGGCGGAAAGAGATGTGAAAACGGAATATAGAAATAACAATTGGTTTTAAAAATCAGGTTTATGAAACAGAATCAGCTTTCATACGAAGAGATGTTCGACTTTCTTGAAGCAAAGTACGAATTATACAACCGTCCGGGATTTATTGAGGACGATCCTGTTTCGATTCCGCATAATTTCACAAAAAAGGAAGATATTGAGATATCAGGATTTCTTGCAGCAACTATTGCCTGGGGTAACCGGAAAATGATTTTGCGAAATGCAAACCGCCTGATACAAATGATGGACAATGCCCCTTTCGATTTTATTATGAATTTTTCGGAAAAGGATTTGAAACCCTTTGAATCGTTTGTCCACCGGACCTTTAACGGAACAGATTGCACCTATTTCCTGAAAGCACTTAAGCACATCTATTCCGAAAAGGGTGGGATAGAGGCACATTTTGCGGGAGATGAAGATATGAAAGAACTCATCTTCCGGTTCAGAACGGCATTTTTCGAGCCTGACCATCCTGCACGAACCGAAAAGCACGTTGCAAATCCTTTGAAAGGCTCCTCCGCAAAGCGGATAAATATGTTCTTGCGCTGGATGGTAAGAGATGATGGCCGCGGGGTGGATTTCGGAATCTGGAAGACCGTAAAACCTTCAAAACTCTACTGTCCCCTTGATGTTCATTCCGGTAATATTGCCCGCCGGATAGGGCTGATAATCAGGAAGCAAAACGACTGGAAAACAGTTGTGGAGTTAACTGAAAATTTGCGAAAATTTGACAAAGATGATCCCGTGAAATACGATTTTGCTCTTTTCGGTCTCGGTGTTAATGAGAAGTTTTAGAAGGCTATAACGGGTCAACATCAATCTGAATTCTGACGGATTTATAATTTCCTATGGTGCGAAAATCTGATATCGCTTTTCTGATATCGTTTTTATGCTCGTTCAGGGTGTTGTCTCTTTCAAGTTTAACCAGAACATTTTTCAAATAGAGATTTTTTATCCTTGATATCAGCGGGTACTCCGGCCCGAGAACCCTCTTTCCCAGTTTTTGTCTCAGAATGACGGCAAACTCTCTTGCAGCTTCATTTAGAAGGCGCGGGTCTTTATGTTTCAACTGGATTTCAACTATCCGGTAAAACGGCGGATATTTGAAGTTTCGCCTTTCGAGAATCTGGGACGAATACATACCGTAATAATCGTGTTCAATAACATTCTTTAAAACCGAATGGTTGGGATTATAGGTCTGTATGATAACCTTTCCCTGTTTTGCCTTTCTGCCTGCCCTTCCGCTTACCTGTGCCATAAGTTGAAAACTGCGCTCATAGGCTCTGAAATTCGGAAAGTTTATCATATTGTCGGCATTAAGTATCCCAACAACACTAACATTATCAAAATCAAGACCTTTGGTAACCATCTGAGTTCCGACAAGAATATCTATCCGCCTCTCTTCAAATTCGGTTATAATATTTTGATAGGCGTGCTTTGTCCGGGTAGTGTCAAGGTCCATACGTTTTATCACAACATCGGGAAAGATTATCTGGAGTTCTTCTTCAACTTTTTCGGTGCCAAAGCCTTTCATTTGCAGATTATTGCTGCCGCAGGCATCACACCTTTCCGGTACCCGTCTTGAATATCCGCAGTAATGACACCGCAACTGATTGAAATGTTTGTGATAGATAAGTGTGACGTCGCAATTTTTGCATTCAGGTATCCAGTGACAGGTGTCGCATTCAAGCCGGAGTGAAAAGCCGCGTCTGTTCTGAAACAAAATGACCTGTTCATTTTTCGCAATAGCATCCCTAATATGGTCAATCAGCAGTGAAGAGAAATGCGACTTCATCGTCTGCATTTTGGTCTCCATCTTCAGGTTGGCAATTAATATTTCCGGCATGCTGACCCCTCCATACCTTTCGGATAATTCTATCAAAGCATACTTTCCGTGTTTTGCGTTGAAGTAACTCTCCAATGCAGGTGTTGCAGACCCGAGAAGAACTTTGGCTTTGTGTAAATTGCCGAGAAAAACAGCCGAATCCCTTGCGTTGTAGCGCGGAGCGGGAGAGAACTGCTTATAGGACTGGTCGTGCTCTTCATCAACAATGATAAGTCCGAGATTACTGTAAGGCAGAAACAGTGCCGACCGCGGGCCGAGTATTATTCTGTATTTCGACTTTTTATTACTGTTTAAAACGCTGTTCCAGATTTCAACACGCTCCTGCTCATTATATTTTGAATGGTAAACTCCGACTAATGAGCCGAAATATTTTTTCAGGCGGTTAATTATTTGAGTTGTTAAAGCAATCTCGGGGAGAAGATATAGAACCTGCTTTCCCTTTTTTAAGGCATCATTGATAAGTTTTATGTAAATCTCGGTTTTTCCGCTTGATGTAACACCGTGAAAAAGGGCAACATCCTTTTCCGAAAAAGCGTTTTCAATTTCTTCAATTGCCGTTTTCTGATAATCGCTAAAAACAATATCTTCCGGCTTTTGAACGGCAGAGTAATCAATCAGCCGGCTAATTTGCTTTTTGTACGACTCGAAAACACCTTTTTTTATCAAGGCGGCAATAGCAGAGGAAGCATTATTTACAATTTGTGTTAACGCCGATTTTTTCACCTCTTTTACATTATCTTTTCCATATCCGGAAAGTGAAATGTAGGCCATAAGAACCTCCACTTGTTTAAAAGCTCTTTTTTCAAGTTTATCAAAAAGCCTCTGCAACTCCTTTTCATCCCTGTATTTCTCCGACAAACGGACAAAATTTTCAATCTTCGGTTTATATTTTTCCCTGAGTTCCTCCTCAACAAGCACAACACCCTTTTCAATCAACCCCTTAATGATCGGTATTACCTTTTTTTGCTCCACAATATTTTCAACTTCAGTCAATGTGAGTTGTTTTTGAATATCAAGGGCTTCGGTAATCAGGTATTCTTTTTCGTTAAGGATATCAGTATCGCCGTTGAAAGAAGGATTCAGGACGATTATTGACTCGCTGGCAAGTTTCAGTGCCGACGGGAAAGCAACATTCATCACCTCACCGGTTTCGCACATATAATAATCGGCAATCCATTTCCAGAGGGAGTACTGAATGTCATTCATCACCGGTTTTTCGTCAAGTATGGAAAGAATGTATTTCGTGTGATAGTTTTTCGGCGGATTTTGATGAATATTAACGACAACGGCAGTATAAATCTTCTTTTTACCAAACTGCACGACGACCCTCTTCCACTTTTCGACGGAGTCGTTAAGCTCGTACGGAATACGGTATGTGAACAGTTCCGGTACGGGCAGCGGTAAAAGAACATCTGCGAAGTATGTTATTCTTTCCATTTATGTTTTTTTTCCTCCCCCTGCACCCCCTCCGGAGGGGGCGCAGGGTAATTCATTTGTATGATTTTAGCCTCTTTTCCCCCGCTGCCGGAGGTTAGGGGATGGAACAATTTTTTATTCAGTTCCTGTCAAGAAGCCAAAATCCTCGCCATCTTAAGCAAATCACGTTTTATGCCTTTGTTATACTTAATTGCTTTTTCAAATGGTGTATAAGCAACATTGTTATTAATTATTCCGACCATTTCACCTCTGCGTCCTTCGAGCAGTGCGTTCACCGCATAGTGTCCCATTGTGCTGGCAACAATTCTGTCAATAGCCGAGGGGCTGCCTCCACGCTGAATATGTCCGAGAATAGTGACCCGTGTATCATAATGATTATACTTCTCCTTGACTTTTCTGGCCACTTCAAAAGCTCCGCCGGCATCGTCACCTTCAGCAACGATTATAATTCCCGACATTTTATTTTTTCTGAATCCTTTTTCGAGAATCTCAATAAGTTCATCAATATATGTAATCGTTTCAGGTACCAGAATATCCTCTGCTCCTCCGGCTATTCCGCTACGTAAAGCAATGAAACCCGCATCACGTCCCATCACCTCCACGAAAAAGAGGCGATTATGTGAAGTGGCGGTGTCACGAATTTTATCAACAGCCTGAACAACAGTATTTACGGCAGTGTCATAACCTATTGTCATATCCGTTCCGTACAGGTCGTTGTCAATTGTTCCGGGTGCACCCATTATCGGGAAATCAAATTCACTGATAAAAATATTTGCACCTGTGAAAGTTCCGTTCCCTCCAATCACCACCAGTGCATCAATTTCATGTTTCCTCAGGTTGTTATAAGCTTTTTGCCGGCCGGTTTTTTCCATAAACTCCTTACTGCGAGCCGTTTTTAGAATTGTACCTCCGCGTTGGATTATATTCGATACGGAGCCGCTTTCCATTTTAATAAATTCATCATTGATTAATCCGTTATAGCCATCCATTATCCCAAAGACTTCCAGACCGTTATACAGTCCTGTCCTTACAACGGCCCTTATCGCTGCATTCATTCCCGGGGCATCACCTCCCGATGTTAAAACACCTATTTTTTTAATCGTTTTCATTTGTTGAAAATAATATATTAGTTATTACTCCCTTTTTCAATCCTCTTTCTTTTTTTCTTATGAACTCTCTTAGTTCCTTTATAGATTTCAAATTTATAAAATCCGCTTTCCAACGGTCCGTTAAAAAGTGTTATTTTTCTTGACGGTCTAAGCCCGATAAATTTAAGGGCTTCCTTATCCGAACTGATTATCCAGGCCGAATATCCTTCGAAATTTGTTTTTAAGGCATCGCCAATCTCCGAATAAAGCTTTTTAATATCCTCAACCTTAATTCTTTCGCCGTACGGCGGATTTGTAATCATTACACCACCACCTGCCGGAGGTTCCACATCATCAATATATCTTGCTTTCAGTGAGATTACATCTTCAAGCCCTGCTGAAGCCACGTTTTCGCGGGCGACATTAAGTATCCTTCCCGACCTGTCGGAACCGATTATCTGATGTTTGTATTCTTTTTGTGCAGCTTCCGCATCATCCCTGACTTTTTGCCACAGCTCTTTGTCGAAATCCTTCCATCTCGTAAATCCAAACTGTTCCCTGAATTTTCCTGCAGGAATATTCCCGGCAAACATCGCAGCCTCTATCGGTAAGGTTCCCGAACCGCACATCGGGTCAATAAAGTTACTGTTTCCGTCCCAACCGCTGAGCTGTATCATTCCGGCGGCAAGCACCTCATTAAGCGGAGCCGGCCCTGTGCCGATTCTGTATCCGCGTTTGTGCAATGATTCGACAGAGCTGTCGAGCGAAACGGTGCACTCATTCCTGAAAACCCTCACATTAATTTTTACATCCGGGTCCTTTGTGTCAACATTTGGCCGTCTGCCGTATTTCTCCCTGAAACGGTCGGCAACGGCATCTTTGGTTTTAAGTGCAAGATATTTTGAATGAGTTATGTTTGAGTAACTTGTGATTCCGTCAATTGAAAAAGTTCCGTTAAGATGAATATAATCCTCCCACTTTATTTTGAGTATCTGCTTGTAAAGTTCATTCTCATTTTCGGCCCTGAAAGTCGAGATGGGTACCAGAACACGTATTGCAGTGCGGCAGAGATAATTGGTTTTATACAGAAGTGCCTTGTCTCCCTTGAAAATTACAGCCCGGTTGACGGTTTTGATATTGATACCACCGAGTTTTTTGATTTCTTCTGCAAGCACTTCCTCAAGCCCTGCAAATGTTTTTGCAATATATGATTGGTTCGTTTTCATTATTCGACAAATGTACATTAAATTTTTTCAAATTAAATTGCACATCTGCAAATGAAAAAAAATAATGGGAAATCAAAGCGGTTAAGAATTAGTATATTTGCAGAATAATTAAAAGAATAATTGAAAATGACAATTAAAGAGGCGCAAGAAACCGTTGATAAGTGGATAAATACAACCGGTGTGAGATATTTCAGCGAACTGACGAATATGGCAATTCTGACGGAAGAGGTTGGAGAAGTGGCAAGGATAATGGCAAGGAAATATGGTGACCAGTCTTTCAAAAAAGAGGAAACGGATATTGACCTTGCCGACGAATTTGCCGATGTGCTGTTCGTGTTGATTTGCCTTGCCAATCAAACAGGCGTTGACCTGACAGAGGCTTTGGTGAAAAATATTGACAAAAAGACAAAAAGGGACGCAAAAAGACATCTTGAAAATAAAAAATTGCAGGCATAGGATTGTCGTGAAAATGACGGAATAATGCGGCTTTGGAACGTTGGCCGGTTGAGATGTATGTCAGTGCGTCTGTGTACGAAAGGTTAAGAATGGATTTAAAAACTCTATTAATGAAAATTCAAACCGCGTTACTGAAAATATTCAGATGGATTTTTTATGTCTCGGGTTTTTTTGCGATTGTAATGTTAATCCTGAGTTTTACTGATATTCCGTATTATGCTTATTATAATCTTGCCACGGCAATTCCCGAATTGCAGGATGAACCTGATTTGATTGTTATACCCGGCGGTGCCGGAATGCCAAGTCCTGACGGATTGATACGGACATATTACGGAGCTGAAGTTGCGAAGCGGTTTCCCAAAGCAAAAATTATCATTGCCCTGCCATACAACGAAGGTGCCGACACTCTTTGTCAGCTTGATATGATGGCAAAAGAACTGATATTGAAGGGTGTTGACTCCGTTAGGATAAAGTATGAACCTTTGGGATATAACACGCATTCGCAGGCTGTCAACATTGGTAAAATGCCGGATATTGATAAAACCTCTATGTCTGTTTTGATAGTTACAACGCCTGAGCATATTTACAGAACGGTAAGGACATTTCAAAGGGCCGGATTTGCAAATGTCGGCGGAATACCTGCTTTTGAAAAGCCCGTTGATGAAGAAAAGCTGGAAAATCAAAAGGAGATGAAAGATGTGAACCTTTCATTCAGGTATAATATGTGGAGCTACCTCAATTACGAGCTTCTTGTTTTGAGAGAATATACGGCGATTGTTTATTATAAATTCCGGGGATGGATTTAGTATTTTGATAAGATTATTGCAGCGAAAACCTTGAAAATTATGAAAATCAGAATCCTATTATTCACGCCTTGCCGGATTATCTGTTCATTAGCGAACAAAAACTGTCCGGTATCGTTTTTTTTTATATCTTTGCAATGATATGAAGATGTTCCAATCTTCTGAAGACAAGGCTATTGCTTTAATTAGCATATTTTTTGATCATAAATGTATTTTTTAGATTTAACACCTATGATATACTCACATTTTCTTCGTCATCAGTGGAAAGAAATGACCCGTTCGCCATTCTGGCAAAAGAGTATTGTACTTAACATTTTGCTGGCATTCCTTATTGGGATTATGCTTCTGTATCTGCTGGCCCTCGGGTTGTTTATTGATAAAATCCTTGCAGAACTTTTTCCCGGTAAAGATCCGGTTGTAATTTTTAACGGTATCATTCTCTATTATTTCGGTTTCGAGTTCCTGATAAGGTTTTTTATGCAGTCGTTACCCACTCTCAACATCGAAACCTATCTTCACCTGCCGGTTAAAAAATCTGCCATTGTACATTATGTTGCTTTCAAATCTGTTTTTGCAATAGGCAATTATCTGACGTGGCTGGTGTTTTTTCCGTTTGCATTTAAGGTCATTGCCCCGGCATACTCGGTTACGGCAGCCTATGTGTGGATAGCTGCAATGGTTATGCTTGTTTTTACGAATAATTTTATTGCAACCTACATAAAGCGGCAACTTGCAAACAGACCTTCGATAGTTGGTATATTCGGACTGATACTTGTCGGGCTGGTAATTCTGAATGTTTTTGATGTAATCTCCATAACGGGCATCTCGTCATTCGTCTTCGGAGCACTTCTTTCAAATTATCTTTTGTTACTTGTTCCGGCAGTACTACTGATATCATCGTATGCATTGAACTACCTTTTCCTTCGCTCCAAACTTTATCCGGATGAAATAGTAAAGAAAAAGAGAGAGAAAATTGATACTCTCGCTGATATCAAATACCTGAAATCGTTCGGACTGACGGGACAATTGATATCTCTCGATCTTAGGCTGATGTGGAGGCATAAGCGTACACGTTCCATTATATTTATGACACCAATATTTTTATTGTACGGATTATTCTTTTATCCGAATCCGGCCTATAAAAACGGCTCTGCATTTTATGTCTTCATAGGTATTTTTATGACAGGAGGAATAATGATTAACTATCTGAACTATTGCTTCAGCTATGAGAGTAACTACTTCGACAATATACTTGCCAATTACAGGGATTATGAATCGTATATCAGATCGAAGTATCTGCTTGCCGTATTCGTTTCAACGGTAAGTTACGTAATAACTATTCCGTATGCATTTTTCGGATGGGATATTTTGCTGATAAACACAATGACATTCTTGTATAATATAGGATTTCTGGCATTCGTACTTTTTTATTTTGCCACATATTCGACAAAGAGAATGGATTTAAGAAGGGGTGCGGCTTTTAATTATCAGGGACTTGGTGCCACACACTGGCTTTCGATGTTGCCGGCTTTTTTGCTTCCGGTACTGATATATTTGCCGTTCAAATTTTTGGGATATTCCACTGCGGGACTTCTTTTTATTGGAGCAATCGGTATTGCAGGTTTGTTATTCCATAAAACAATGCTTAATATTGTTATGAAGCAGTTTTTGAAAAGGAAACATTTGATGGCGGCAGGGTTTAGGGAGTAGGAGGAGAGAAGGGTGAAGAGTGAATGGTGAAGAGTGAGGAGTGAAGGGTGAAGAGTGAATGTTTTTGGATTATAGTGTTAGTGTATTAAAGAACAAATCAAAAAAAAAACAGAAAAGATGAATGATATTTTAATTGCATTAATAATCGGAATAATAGCGGGGACAATAGATGTAATCCCTATGATTATTCAGAAAATGGACAAGTATGCCAATCTTTCGGCTTTTTTTCACTGGTTGGTTTTAGGATTGATTATTCCGTTTGTATCGTGGGATATTGCACCCTGGTTAAAAGGGTTGATAATTGCGGAAATTTCAGCGATTCCCGTTTTATTTATGGTTGCAAAAGAAGATAAGAAAGCAATTATACCGATTACGGTAATGTCGGCAATACTGGGGATTGGTGTAGGTTTGGCCGGTGCCTGGTTTATGGGGTAAATTATCGAAAAATAGTATTAATATTATTAATCACAAAGCATTGGATAATAAGGAAGTACAATGATAGAAATTAAGAATTTAACGAAAGTTTACGGTGGGGAAACGGTTTTGGATATTCCCGGATTAGTAATAAACAAAGGAGACAGCTTTGGGCTTGTGGGTAATAACGGTGCAGGAAAGACTACCCTTTTCAGACTTATTCTCGACCTTATAAGAGCAAATTCAGGGGAGGTTCTCTCGGGAGGTAAAGATGTCAGATCGGGTAATGAATGGAAATATTATACGGGTTCGTACCTCGATCAGCGTTTTCTGATTGATTTTCTGACACCGGAGGAGTATTTTGAATTTCTGAACAGTATTTACGGACTTACCAAAGGTGATCTGGAAAAATTTTATGAAGAATTTACGGATTTCTTTAATGATGAAATTCTCGGTAAGAAGAAGTATATCAGGGATTTTTCGCAGGGCAACCGCCAAAAGGTTGGAATTGCAGCAGCACTGATGGCAAATCCTCAGGTTCTCATTTTGGACGAGCCTTTCAACGGTCTTGACCCTTCAACACAAATCAGGCTGAAGAACCTTTTGAATAAACTGAAAACGGAAAATGAGGTCACAATGCTTATTTCAAGTCACGACCTGAAACATGTTACCGAAGTATGCGACCGTATTGCCGTTTTGGAAAAGGGGAAAATAATCCACGATATAAAAACAAAGGAGGGAACGCTGAAGGAGCTTGAGGGATATTTTGCCGTCTCATAATCGAAAACCGAGCGGTGTATTTACGGGGACTCGTCCCAAAGTTCGGTCTGCCCGACAAATAAATGCTTAACTACAGCTTTTTTCATCTCGTCTCTTTCCTTAAAGATAAACTGCTTTAGATTGAAGTATTTTTCCGGCGGTTTATAATTGTGGGTCGTAAAAAACAAGTTCAGATAATGCAGTGAGTTCACTCTGTCGTGCCATTCGCCTATTTGTTGCTCTCTTTTGCGTATTTCCTCTTTTGTCATACCAAGAAATATATGCCATCCCGAAAGTTCGGTCAAAATATCATACAAATAGTAGATTTGCTTCAGAATGGTTCTGTTTTTATGAACCCGTTTGGTTATTTTTCCCTTCCGGTTCATCTTTATCAGAGTGTTCGATTTGTTTTTTACAAAAGCCTGTGTTTTCTCTTCAACCGAATCTTTATCAATCTCTTTTATAGCGGAAAAAAAATCTTCATCGTTAAAAATCCTGTCACCTTTTATTTCCCCGAAACTCTTTTTTAACGTTTCAATTTCCCTGTGTTCCTTTTCAAAAAGGTATTCACTGTATTCATTAAAATTCCGGCTAAGTTTTTCTTCGTATTTATAAACAAGCATCTCCTCAACCTGAATTTCCCTTAGAGTACCGACCGATTTGAACAACCTCCTGCCTCTTTTCAGATATTTCTTAGTGCTGAATTTATCATCCGACAAGAATTCAACAAGCTGAAAAAGAGCCCTCAACCTTTTAATACTTGTGCGCATTTCGTGTATATCTTCAACTTTATAGCCAAGAGGAATCCTCGCCAGACATTCGTTAAAAACCTGCTTGTGCTCACGGTAGTAATTTTCAATTATTTCCATCATTTTATGAACTTATTTTTGAAGCTATAAAGATAATAAAAAAATTTAATTTAGCACTAATCGCCTTTATCTTTAAATCGTTCATAGCATTCAATCACAGCAGCATAAAGTTCATACTCCGATGCGTTTAGTATGAAGTTTGTGTCAAGGTCACAATATTCCCTGAAAGCATCAATTATATCTTCATCTGTCAATCCTGTAATTTTTGTAATTAGTGAGTCGGAATAAATCTCGGCAGCAAGGTTTATTAGCCTGTCATGCTCAACCACAGCAATATATTTTCTCCTCATTTTTCCTTCGTGACTGAATTTATTATAAAGCATAGAAATGAGAGAGCCGCTGTACAGGTTCATCTGACCACGTTGATAATCCTTAAGATCAAAATTTATGAATGTCAGAATATCCTTTAAATGGAGGTCAACTTTTGGAGTTGTATCAGGCAGGTTAAGCGTAATGAATTCCTGCTTAAACTGCTGAAATGTTGCAGGATAGGGATAGATAGTTGCCTGTTTTAGCATTAATGTATCTCTTGTCATTATTATAGGCAATGTCTTCAATGAATCTTCCGGTATATCAGGAACAACAAAAATTTTTGTTTTAAAACCCGTAAAAGATAACCGTACGGTATCTGCTTTATTAACATTTAGAAGAAATAACCCATCCCGGTTGGTCAAAGTGCCGATTCTGGTGTTAAGGTCCACAATATGCACATTTGGTAACTTCGTCCCGTTTTTATCGGAAACTTCACCGGAGAATGGCAGCTTGTCATCCTGTGCTATGGAAGTGAAACAGAAAAAGACAAAATGAGAGAATATGAATAAAACACGCTTCAATAATTTTTTTTGCAAAAATACAAATATTTGTGTGTCACAATGTTAAAAAAGATTAATTTATAGGTATGTTGAGATGCACGGCCGTTTGGTACGTTGAGATGCACGGCCGTGCATCTCAACATACCATTATTATTTTTTCTCTCTGTTCTCAAGTCTGTCCTTATCCTGTTCTTTGCTGTCTTTTATCATATCTTCCACATTGTCCATTTCCGGGCTATCTTCTACGGCTTTCCAGTTGAAATCTTTATCAAACGGGTCCATAGCCTTTTCAGGATCAAAAATACGTTTGTCAACAGGAAGCGCATTATAGGGTGTGAAATCGGGTTTGTCGGTAAAAAAGCCGGCAAAGTCGGTTGCCGTCGCATCGTATTGATTAAGATAAGGTATTCCGAGGATATGCCAGAATGTTTTGAAAATACTCCCGAAACTATAATGTAAATGACTGACATAGTTCTTTTTGACATAGGGTGATATAACCATCAGAACACTGCGGTGGGCATCAATATGATCAACTCCGTTTTGTGCATCGTCTTCTGTGATGACAATCAACATATTTCTCCAGTAAGGTGTGTGTGAAAGAAACTCAACAATTCTGCCGACTGCAAGATCATTATCACACATATAGCTTTCGCGGAAAGGATAGCCGTCGTCAGGGCGGTCGCCTGCTCCATGGTCATTTGGAATTATAACCGTCAGGAGCGAAGGCATCTGCATTTTGCCGTTTATCCATTTCCGGTTGAACTCCTCAATAAATCTGTCAATCCTGAACTGGTCGGGAATACCGGTGTTGTATGTCGGGTACATTCTGGAGGTATTGGAATAGAGTGGAGAAGGCATCGGGAAATTATATAGGTATCGCATTCCTATATCGGTATATGTTTTATCGTAGGAACTTGGTTCAAACATTATTGAAAAGCCGAAATTATAAAAACTTACGTTATTTCTGAAAAGGTGCTCCCACATTGAACCGGCCTCGTTATAATCTTCGGGATAGATAGCTCCTGCAGCACCTGTGAAAGCAAGTGCACCGGGTGTTCCTTTCACTTTCCAGTAAGAGCGGTTTCCGCCGTAACTTGCCGGCACATTCGACTCAACCCATTCGTTCGGATAGGTATTGGTCAGCCAGCGATGACCGTCGGCTGAAACATCCGAATCAACATAGAAATTGTCGCTTATGGCAAATTTTTCAGCAAGATTCAAATGATTGACCATTACATCCGCATTTTGAACGGAGTCGGTTTTTGCATGGTTCCTGAATGAAGCATTTCTGCCGTATCTCGCAAGTTCCGGGTCTCCTTTTCCCTTTGTTAACTGTCCGAAAATTTCGTCATAAGTCCTGTTTTCCTTTGAAATGAAAACAATATGCTTAATCGGCGATTCTTTCTGTCCGGGATAAAGCGGAACCGGATTGTTTTTTCTCCATTCAAGCTCAGGGGCATTGATATTTGTGAAATCATAATTGTTTCTTATCACTTTTTGTGTCAGTTCGTTAAGTTTTTCGTCAGGAGGAATATCAACAACCTGGACAGTTCCTTTCATAAGGCTTCCGATGTAGCTTCCTTCCGGTCCGATACTGAAATCTTTCCCGCCGTTCGGACCGCTGCCATATCCTTTTGCATTGGCAATAATTAACTTTTTACCGTCATTTGAAACTTTTAGCTTTGACGGGAACCAGCCTGCAGGAATATGTCCGGTTACCTTCAAGGTTTTAATGTCAATCACTCCAATGGCATTAATACCCGATTCCGCAACGTATAATCTGCTTTTATCAGGTGAAAGTGCCAAACCGAAAGGTATTATGCCTCTAAGCCTGCTTGTCAATCTGTGAAGGTTAAGCCTGATAGTCTCAACAACAGTGTCACGATTCATATCAATTACCGAAATATTATCATTATTTCCGTTACTGACAAATACGAGGCTGTCGGTTGCCACAACAGAATTTGGGCTGGCGCCACCTACCGCCGGAAAATCCTCAACAAGTTCACCGACAAGAACACCGGTCTTGATTTTCGTAATAACCTCAGGTTTTTCCCGTCTTGAAATGTCAATTGTCCAGACTGAAAATGATTCGGGTACATTCGGGTCACCAAGTCCGGGAATGACAATACTGTCCGTCTTTATTCCGTTTCGTGCTTCTTCCGAATTATAGGCAAAAGGCGGAAATGCCGGTGCGGTTTTTTTCATGTCATTATAGTTGATACCTTTGATAAGGTCATACTCAAACATCCCGACATTTGCAACATAAATTCTTTTTTCACCGGGCGAAAGAGTAATTCCAAAAGGATATCTTCCGGTAGGAACCGTTGAAATCAACTTTTTCGATGTTACATCAATTATTTTTACTTTGAAATTGACCTGGTCAACGGCAAAAATTGTCGAGCCGTCACGGGTCATTACCATATCACCGATATATCCTTTTGTGTGAAGCGAGTCACCGATCTGTTCGGCACAATCAATTGTCCCCAGCGAATCTCCGTTTTGCGTGCTGAAAATGTATATCTTGTTCGATTGTCCGCCTGCGACATAAACAGCTTTATTGTCGGGGGATATTGCCAGTCCCATAAAGACAGATTCGATAACACCCCTGTCGCTTCTGCCTCCGGGAGGTACCTGTATTATTTCGGGATTATCACTCAGAATATTTTTCAGTATTGTGATTGACAGAGGGTTAGTTCCTGAGTTTGCTGTGACTGCTATATTCCCGTCAGGACTAAGAATAAGTCCGAAGGGATGTGGTGCTACCTGATAACACACGCCTTCAGGCTCAATTAATCTGCCGTTTGGAATTACTGTTGTGCCATCTTTGTTTATTTCGCAATATCTGCTGCCTGCCGGTGCATTTGCAATCCATATATCGCTTTGCTGGCAATAACCAAAGGAAAACAGCATTAATAAAAACGTAGAAATGGATAGATGTTTCATAGTTGTACGATTATTGAAACAAAAGTATTCAAAAAGTAATAATCTATTGAATTCCGATGCCTACCGGAACATAGGATCGTGATTTAGTTCAATCCCGATAGTTAAAACTATCAAGGACTTCTCCCCAAAGCTTCCGGGATGGCACTACGTGCCGTTTGAAGGCTGTTTATTGTAGCCAGTAATTCTTTCAATTTAAGTCAATTACGAATTATATTTTCATTAACAAAGAAGTCAATTATGGCAAATTCAAATTTGATTAACTCAATCATTATTTCCATTTTCTGTGTATTCCTGTCTTTAACTGTCATTAGTTTATGAAATTCATTCTTCCGAGAATATTTTAAATTCAGCAAGTAAATATTATGTTTTAAAATAGTCTGTTTTATTTGTCCATAATTCAATAATCTTGAGGTTAACTCAGGGTCATTCGATTGGATTAAATATTTTTTGTCAAATTCTTTGTCACCTACCTTTATATCTTGTTTTCCAAAAAGTTTTAAAATTCGTTCCACACTATCTTCCCAACTAATATTAAATTCAAAATTCCGGTTGAGTCTAAGTTCCGTTTCAAATTTTAATGGTTTCGTGTCTGTTTCTGTTAAAACAACATTGTGATTTTTATAAGGGATTTCAAGTCGTAATGAGTTAATGTCTTTACTGATAGTTTGTTTTATTTTGAATTTACCATTGTACAATTCGGCTAATTTTTTCCAAAGGTCTTTCTTGCTAAATACATCTTTGTATATCTGACCTTTTATAAATATTTCTTCATAGACATTTACATCGTTTTTTTTTGTTTTATGTTTTAATTTTTCACTCATTTTTAATTCTGTAATTGCTCTTTTGTGCAAATATACGTAAAAGATACTGAACGGGAGCACGAGGCTCCCGTGAAAATTTTCA
>CAYOZZ010000239.1:0-6421 GCA_964408535.1 uncultured Bacteroidales bacterium
GGGGACTTGATTGATATGAAAATCTGTGTTAAAGGATAAAAAACCATCTTTGTTACGTAGTAATCCCTTCCCCCACAATATATTCAGCTATTTGCACGGCATTGGTTGCTGCACCTTTCCGCAGGTTATCGGCAACAATCCACAGGTTAAGGCTGTTTGGCCGTGAGAAGTCTCTGCGGATACGCCCGGCAAAAACATCATCCTTGCCTTTTGCATTTACCGGCATCGGGTAAAGATTGTTTTCCGGATTATCGAGTAGCACTATCCCCTCTGACGATTGCAATAAATCCCTGATATCCCTGATGATAAAATCATTTTCAAACTCAATATTCACACTTTCGGAGTGTCCTCCTTCAACGGGAACGCGAACGGCAGTTGCAGTGATTTTCAAATTGTAGTCATTCAGTATCTTTTGTGTCTCGTTCACAAGTTTCATCTCCTCCTTTGTATAGCCGTTTTCAACAAAAACATCGCAATGCGGAATGACATTCATATCAATTTGATGAGGGTAGAACGGATCGGCTACCGGTAGGCCGGCCCTTTCGTATCCGAGCTGGTCAACAGCCTGACTGCCGGAGCCGGTAACTGACTGGTATGTGGAAACAACAATCCTTTTAATATGATATTTCCGGTGGAGAGGATCGAGAACCATTACAAGCTGTATTGTCGAGCAGTTCGGATTTGCTATGATATGGTCTTCTTTTGTCAGAATACCGGCATTTATTTCCGGGACAATTAGTTTTATCCCTTTCTCCATACGCCATGCAGAGGAATTATCAATGACGTAAGTCCCTGAATCTGCAAACTTTGGTGCCCAATTTAGCGAAACTTCACTTCCGGCTGAAAAAAGAGCAATATCCGGCTTTCTGTCAACGGCATCTTTCAGGTTGATAACCTTGATTTTGTTCCCCTTAAAACCCACTTCCCTCTCTTTCTGTTTTTCAGAGGCCACCGGTATTAATTCCGTTACCGGAAAACCTCTTTCCTCAAGAACTCTGATCATTACCGAACCTACAAGTCCGGTTGCTCCGACGACTGCTACTTTCATAAGCTGCTATAATTTTTTTCAAAAGTAGGTATTTTTTATTTTTAGTAAAAAATATAACCATCAATTCATTTTTGTTTTACTTTTGATTCGGTAAAAATTAACGTTAAATCATAAAATAATAAAAATGAAATTCGATCCGGCATCAAAAATTCAGGATTTACTGCAATTCGGTGAGTTCGGAGGAGTGAATCCATCTATCACTGATTCAGCTACATATACTTTTTTACAGGCCAAGGATATGCTTGACACATTCCAGGGTGAGGCGGAGGGCTATTTCCTTTATTCGCGTCACTGGAATCCGAGCAATAAATATCTTGCCGAGGCAATGGCAACGATGGAAGGTACCGAATCGGCCTGGCTGACCGCTTCGGGAATGGCTGCAATAACGAATACAATACTGCAATTGTGTAATACGGGTGATCACATAGTTTCGAGTATTACAACCTATGGCGGTACATTCGCTTTTTTTCACAATTACCTGAAAAAATTCAATATTGAAGTATCTTTTGTGGATATTACCGATCTTGATTCCGTTGAAAAAGCGATGAAGCCGAATACCAAGGTCATTTATACCGAGACAATGACCAATCCTATGCTTCAGATTTCCGATATTCCCGAACTGAAAAAAATAGCACAAAAGTTTGGTGCAAAGTTGGTTGTTGACAATACTTTTACCCCGATGATGGTTGCGCCGAGGCTTTTCGGTGCCGATATTGTTGTTTACAGTCTTACGAAGTATGTGAACGGGAAGAACGACCTTGTTGCGGGTGCCGTTTGTGCCGATAACGAGTTTATCAATTCTTTGATTGACCTCAATGCAGGTTCATCAATGTTGCTTGGGCCTGTCCTTGACCCGCTGCGCTCATCACAGATATTGAAAAATATGCACACTCTTCATATCCGTATGAAACAGCACAGTAAAAACGCAGCATATCTTGCGGAAAAGTTCAGGGAGGCCGGAATAAATGTTAAGTATCCGGGATTTAAGGACGACAAGGGGTATGAAGTGTTTACAAAAATGCTGAATCCTGAATTCGGATTTGGCGGTATGCTTGCCATTGACCTTGTAACAACCGAAAAGGCAAACCGGTTTATGGAGATGATGGAAGAGCAGGGAGTTGGGTATCTTGCGGTTAGTCTGGGATATTTTAAAACGCTTTTCAGCTGCTCCGGAAAAAGCACATCTTCCGAAGTGCCCGAAGAGATTCAAAAACGTATCGGAATGTCCGAAGGTCTTGTCCGCTTTTCAATGGGACTTGATAACGATATTGAAAGAACCTGGCAGAAGATTAAATATTGCCTCGAAGAGCTGAAGCTGGTGTAAGTTAATTCACTTTTTTAAATTTCAATTTGTTGAACAGGAAATCGTCGCTGTCAAGGCTGATAGTGAAATATTCCGGTTCACCGGCTTCATTTATGTAAAATGTCAGCTTGCCGGGTTTCAGAAACCTGTCGTTAAACCTGAATTTGAAAGTATCGTACCTGAAATGCTCAAGATCACCTGAAAGGAGTTCTTTTGCCGGGAGTAATGAGAGATGGAGTTTCCCGTTTTTAAAAGAAATTCCGGCCTTACCGTACATATCGTCTTCATATATGCCGGTATAATTGTCAAGAGTCAATGACGGGCCGGTTGATTCCGTATCAATTTTTACCGTATTAGTATGTTTACCGGCTTCTTCCCGTGCGTCGCGGCTTTGTTTTCTCCTGAGGTATATTGCTGCCCAGTCTTTCGGATTTTGGATGTCGAGGTTGAAGTCAAGAAGCTTGCGGTAGAGAGCGTCCACCAGACCCGAAAGTTGGTTCGAAAGAATTACAAAACCGGTATTTTCAGACGGAATAAGCACAACTTTTGAATGAAATCCCGGCAGCCCTCCGCCGTGGTGTATAATCTTGATTCCGTCATAATCATTCATAAACCAGCCCAGTCCGTAGCTGTAAAAATGTGTTCCTCCTTTAATTTCCTCATCTTTCCAGCTTAAATTTGTGTGCGGTAATGTTGCAGTGTTGTAAACGCTTTGCGAAAACAGGGTGTCACCGTCATATACTCCTTTATTCAGCCACAATTCTATCCATTTAAGCATATCGTCAACATTGGAGTTTATCGAGCCTGCCGCACCTATGTTGTCGTAATTGATAAAGTCAACTGGTTTGCCTTCCAAATGTGGAGTGGCAATGTCCATACCCGAATTAAAACCGGAATTGGTAGTTGTTGTTGAGTTCATCCCCAACGGGACGAAAATATTTTCTTTAACAAAATCATCCCAGCTTTCACCGGTGACACTTTCAATCATTTCGCCGGCAGCTATGAACATCAGGTTCGAATATCCGAATTTACGCCTGAAACCGTAACTGTTTTTCCGGTGGCGAAATCTTTTCAGGACTTCCTCTCTTGTGTAGTTTGTGCCGTACCAAAGCAGGTCGCCGTCGAAGGTCTCATATCCCGAGCGGTGGCAAAGCAGGTCGTCAACACGGAAATCACGTGTTATGTACGGGTCGTAAAGCTGAAAATCAGGGTAGTATGTAATGACCTCATCATCCCAGTTTAATTTGTCTTTGTCAACAAGTATCCCAACGGAAGCGGCTGTAAAAGCTTTTGTGCAGGAGGCTATGCCGAAAATCGTTTTGGTGTTGACAGGCTCTTTTGTTTCCGTATTCCGGTATCCGTATCCTTTTGCAAAGGTAACTTCACCATTTTTAATTATTCCGATTGCAACTCCGGGAACATCAAAATCATTCAGTGCTTTCGAGATATATTTGTCAAGTTCGGTATAATCGCGTTTTATCTGGCCGTATGAACTGAAATTCAGTGTTAAACCTGAAATCAGAAAGGAAAAGAATAGAAATTTGCTAATTTTCATCAATCAATATTTTTTTATTAATTTTACCTGCATAATTAATAACTTTTGCCGACATAATGAAATTATTTGTCGAATTATAATCGAATCAGCTATGACCGAGGAATTTTTACACTATATATGGAAGTTCAGACTCTTTAATCTCAATTCCGAACTCTATTCCGGCGAAAGCTTTGAGGTTATTGATCCCGGTATTCATAATTTTGATTCGGGACCCGATTTTTTAAATTCAAGAGTGAAAATCGGAGATACGGTCTGGGCCGGGAATGTGGAGATACATATCCGCTCGTCAGATTGGTTTGCTCATGGTCATGATAGTGACAAGGCTTATGAAAATGTGATACTTCACGTTGTGTATGTGAATGATAAACCGGTAAAAAGAAAGAACGGCGAGTTGATTCCCGTACTTGAGCTGACCGGAAAGTTTGAAGAGGCACTTTTTAACCGTTACCGCTATTTTCTCGGTAACAGGCAGTGGATTCCCTGCGAGAAATTTATCCACAGGGCAGGCCGTTTTATCATTAATAATCAACTCGACCGGCTTTTGGTCGAAAGGCTTGAAGATAAGTCGAATGCAATTGTCGAACGGTTAAATATCAATGGAAATAACTGGGAGCAGACTTTTTATGAGTTTCTCGCAAAAAATTTCGGATTTAAGGTTAATGCGGTACCGTTTGAAATGACTGCCAAATCGCTTCCGCTAAGTTGTCTCGGTAAACATAAAGATAACAGACAACAGATTGAGGCTATGCTTTTCGGGCAGGCCGGATTGCTTGAGAGTGAAACCGGTGATGAGTATTATCTGAAACTGAGAAAAGAGTACCTTTTCCTGAAAAAGAAATTCGGATTAATCCCGATTGACGGTCATTTATGGCGGTTTATGCGCCTTCGTCCTTCAAATTTTCCGACTGTCAGACTTTCGCAGTTTGCGCATTTGATTCATCGCTCGACGCACCTGTTTTCAAAACTACTTGAAGTTGAGAAGTTTCCAGGTTTAATGCCGCTGTTTGATGTTTCGGCTTCCGTTTACTGGCAAACGCATTATACTTTTGGAAAGGTATCGGCCAAACGCTCCAAAAAACTCGGAAAAAGTGCCGTTCACCTCATTATGATAAATACGGTTGTGCCTTTTTTGTTTGTTTACGGAAGATTGAAAAATGACCAGAAGTATATTGACAGGGCACTGATATTTCTTGACCAGTTACCGGGCGAATCGAATGCAATCGTCAAAAAGTGGGAAGTACTTGGAATGAGTACCCGTACGGCATACAATACACAGGCATTGCTGCAACTGAAAAATGCCTACTGTAATCGTAAAAGATGTTTGCAATGCAGCATCGGAAATGAGTTGCTTAAGGAGACAGTCCGTTAATCCGGAATGCAACCTTCCTGTCTCAGGTCGGGGTTGGGATTTTCTCGTTGGTGATATCACCAACGAGAGGTAAAGGTTGGCACTTTTTATTCTTTCCCGTTCATATTCCGGTCAGGATGGTTTCCGTTATACCATTCATTATATTCCGCCACAATTTTTTCAATATCATTCCACCGGTATCCTGATTGTTTTTCTGCAATTTTTTTTGAAAGTTCAGGATAATCGGCAACGAGCTTACTCATCTTCTTTTTGAACCCAATGAGCATTTTATCGAAATTCACCAGTTTTCCGTCAGGCATTTTTCCGAGGGTTATACTTTTTAGCTCATCTTCATTGAAGCTAAGGTCTATTTTTGTGTTTAACGGTTTATCCTTATCTGTTTTTATTCTCTCTTCCGACCTTTGCACTGTTTCGTAGTACCATTTATAAAGTGTTATCGGTCCGTCAAGGGTTTTGATTACGAAATGGTATGTATTGGCATCATTTGTCGAATATGAAGATACTCCGGGATTGAATTTGAAAGATTCGTAAAAACGTGGTCCTGCCTTATAAGCTTTAATCTCTTTAGGTTTATATTTTATTGCATCTTTTTTATCACCGTCAGGGGTGTTGTAGAAAAATACCTTATCCTGATTTGCAACGAGATTTTTAAGCAAAAGATAACCATTGACTGTGTCGTTGTTTTTTTTAACGATATATCCCGGATAAACAGTCCATAATTTTACTTTTGCAGTATCAACGGGTTTCAGAGTGTCTGCATTTTGGCCATGAGCCGTAAACCCCATAATTACTAAACCTGTCAGAAAGAATATTGATTTCATAATGACAAACTTTTAGAGTTAAAAGACGCCTGTAAAAATAGTTAAAATACAAGGGTTTGTCAAGGTATTTTTGCCATTAATATTCAAATAAAAATTTTTTTAAACAAAACTTTAGGTTTTTTACAAAAAAGATTATACTTTTGCACCCCAATTTGAAAACCGCTGTATGGCTGGTTTAAAATTAATAAAAAGGAGACTTTAGAAATGGCGAAAAAAAGCAAAGACGCAAGAGTTCAGGTGATTCTGGAATGCACAGAGCACAAGACCAGTGGTATGCCGGGGACATCAAGATATGTTACCACTAAGAACAAAAAAAATACTCCCG
>CAYOZZ010000240.1:0-3581 GCA_964408535.1 uncultured Bacteroidales bacterium
AATCCCTTTAGTATTATTTGTGATGACAACGGATATGTTTGGGTTGGCACAAATACCGGCGTTGACAGATTTGACCCTGTAAATGAATCGTTTAAACACTATGGAAAATCCGACGGATTCCTCGGAATCGAAAATAACCAAAATGCTGTTTGCAAAACTAAAGACGGAAAAATCTGGTTCGGGACAATTAACGGGGTTGTAATTCTTGACCCCTCGAAAGACTTTACCAACATCATTCCTCCTGTTATCTCTCTGGAAAATATCCAGTTGTATAACAGTCGTTTTGATTATGGCAAATATGCTAAAACCATTGATCTGAACACATTCCTGCCGGTTGACTTAAGACTTCCGTATAATAAAAATCATCTGACATTTAATTTTATAGGAATAAGTCTTATTGCACCCGAGAAAGTCAGATATCAGTATATGCTTGAGAATTTTGATGATAACTGGAACCCACCTACAACTGCTACCCAGGCAACATATACCAATATCCCTCCGGGAGACTATACCTTTAAAGTAAAAGCTTGTAATAATGATGATATCTGGAGTGAAAATGCCATGGCAATATCATTTACTGTGTTACCTCCTTTTTGGATGACCTGGTGGTTCATATCAATAGCAATATTGTTTGTTATTACAATAATTTATTCGGCATATTGGTTCAGGGTAAGAACTATTCGTATTAAGAATATTGAACTTGAAAGATTAGTAGATGAAAAAACCGGCGAGATTAAAAAGGAGATTATTGAAAGGAAAAAGGCACAAGAGAAAGCCGAAGAAGCCGACAGACTGAAAACCGCTTTTCTGGCAAATATGTCACACGAAATCAGAACTCCACTCAACGCTATCATTGGGTTTTCCGAATTGCTTAAAGATAATGACCTTGAAGATGATGACAAAAATTTGTATATTAAGCATATAACCTCGTCGGGTAAAAGCTTGCTGAATCTGATAAATGATATTATTGATATCTCAAAAATTGAAGCCGGACAGCTTAACATAACCAAAGAAGACTGTGCGGTTAATTCGATACTTTATGAGTTATACGCTACTTTTCAGACCGAATTAAAAAGGCTCGGAAAGAAAGATGTTGAGCTGAAACTGGATCTGGCTTTCAAACCTGATGATTTCGTTTTTCAATCTGACCCGTTCCGCCTGCAACAGGTTATTACCAATCTTCTGAGTAATGCATGTAAGTTCACCGATAAAGGGTTTATTGAGTTTGGGTACAGACCCGAATCAAATGATAAATTATTGTTTTTTGTAAAAGACACCGGCACCGGAATACCTATAGACAAACAAAAAATTATTTTTGAAAGATTCAGACAAGTTGCCGACAAAAACTCGGCTAAAAGAAAAGGAACAGGTTTAGGTCTTGCTATCTCTAAAAAATTAATTAATTTGCTTGGCGGTGACATCTGGCTTGACTCGCTCCCGGGAGAAGGTTCAACTTTTTATTTCACAATTCCGCTTGATTCTCGTATCCCACAGAAAAAAATTGAAGAATTTGTCAAGAACAAGGATGACTCGGATATATCTTTTGAAAACAAGACAATAATGATTGTTGAAGATGAGGAATCCAATTTCGTTTTGTTAGAAACGATTCTTAAAAAGCATAATGCAAATATCCTGTATGCTAAAAACGGTAAAGTTGCTGTTGATTATATCAGAAAGAACGGTCGTGCAATTGATTTGATAATGATGGATATTCAAATGCCGGAAATGGACGGTTATGAAGCGACCAGACTTATAAAAGAACTGAAAAACGAAATACCGGTAATTGCACACACAGCATACACAATGGAAACGGAAAAAGATAAATGTATTGCATCCGGTTGTGACTATTATATTTCAAAACCCTGTGACGTTAACGAGCTGCTCAGAATAATAAAGAAATTTATTGGCGAGGAAAAACAATAGCTTTATCATTCATTATCTGCACATTACAACATCCGTACCCTATCTTTTCAACAAATAATTCGGCAATATTTATATTAACAATCGCCGGTTAGTAAATTCGGCCCCACTTAACATTTTTGAATTAAACTTATTCATTTCTTTGAGGTTAAGTATAAATACTTGGCAAATCAGTACAGATCCGGATTCTGTAACAGGTAAGGTCCATTAAGGACTCAAAGTTAATTCAGGTTTAAATTTTAATTGGATATTCTTATGAAATTATTCAAACAAAACCGGTATGTCCGCAAAAATCACGTTCAGGAATTCATTTTTTTGACCGGAATCCTGCTACTGTTTTCCGTCAAATCGGAGTTGCACTTAAACGGTTTAACCGGTTCACATCTGACTCTCGTAAAAAATGAAATGTTGGCGTCAAAGAAAACAAAGAAAAAAAGATCCTCAAAAAAACCGCCGGTTAAAGACCTTATAAGCATTAAAAAGGAAGAATTCAGAAAACTGGAAGTGAGGATTTTGGAGAAAGAAACCAAGCTGAAAAACTATGAATCAATTGCTCCGGATGTACATTTTTCCATACAAATATTTGCATCCAGAAAAGAGATAAAAACGAGTGAACTTCAGGCAAGGTTCGGATTAAGCAATGAAATCAAGGTGGAGTTTGTCAACGGCTGGTTCAAGTACACAACCGGATACTTTATAAAATACTGGGAAGCCCGTGAATTCCGGAAAAAACTCATATCAAAACATTTTATTTATGATGCATTTGTAGTTGCTTTTCAGGCAGGGAAGCGAATTGCTTTAAATACTCTCGTGTCTCCGGAAGAGTGGAAAAATGAAAATATTAAAATGTTGTCCGAAAAACTTTTACCGGTAAAGGAAGGTAAATACAGCATACGTTTTCTCAGAATCAATAATCTGAAAATTCCCGTTGATACGATTAAAGAAATTTACGGGTTTGATGAAGAAATATACTGCCAGTATGCAAACGGCACATATCATTATATTTCAGGAATATATGACAGTTACAGCGAAGCGGCAAAGGTCAGGAACAAAATGCGAATCGAAGGTAACAGGGACGCTCTTGTTATAGGTAAAAATCTTTCCCTTCAGAATCCCGGAGATGATGACTTTTTGAGTGAGGATTTCAAGAGATAATTAACTGTTTTTGGAATTATTGTACAATATTCATTATCTTTGCAATTTTAAAATATAAAAACACTTAAAGATGAAAAAAACATTGATTTATTTATTTCTGGCAGGCATTTTATTGTCATCATGCTCATCACTTACCATAACAACCGATTATGACAAATCAGTTGATTTTACCAAGTATAAAACATTTGAATATTACGGATGGGCGAAGGAGAGTGACAAAATCCTGAACGACCTTGACAAAAAACGTATCGAGACCGCCTTTTCCGATGAACTTTATAAAAGAGGATTGTCTTATGTGAAAGAGGACGGCGATCTTATCGTTACACTTTTTATTGTTGTTGATGAAAAAACCGAAACAACTGCCAACACCACAACAGCAGGAGGATATTACGGCTACGGAGGATATTACGGCTACGGACCCGGTTGGGGCTGGGGCCCGGGTATGGGATATTCCTATACAACATATTCGACTTACAACTATAAAGTAGGTACTTTGGTAATTGACA
>CAYOZZ010000241.1:0-38596 GCA_964408535.1 uncultured Bacteroidales bacterium
AGTGTTTCACGAACTAATGATTAGTGGGATTAATCCGGGTTTAATGCAATTTAGCTTTTAATCTTTTCCAGAATTTTAATAATACTCTGAATCCTTTGTTAATAGCTTAAATGCTCTGTTTTTTAAAAATACTATAGCATAATTCTGGTTAAATAGTATGCTGTTTTAATTCCAGGATAATTTTCAAAAATGAATAGGTATTAGCCTATTTAATAATTTTTGTATTCAGTTTATACTTCGGTTAACAAACCCTGAAAATTAAAAAAGCAGTCGGGTTGAGTACTAAATACCGTAAACAATATAAAAAATTATCACTACGAAGAAATCACCGTCTTTTATTATATTTACCGTTTGCCACTAAAATCAGTTTTTACCAGCTGCCGCCGGCACCACCGCCACCGAAGCTGCCTCCTCCGAAGCCACCGAAGCCGCCGCCTCCGAAGCCACCGCCGCCAAAGCCTCCTGACGAACCGCCCCAGCCTCCTGAACCTCTTCCCATTGTGCTTCCGAGCCATAAAGCTGTCCAGAAGGGCAGACTGCCACCGCTACCTTTGCCTCCGGTAGTATAGTGGTCGTTTTTATTCTTACTAATCAGAATAAAAATTATAATCATAACTATAACGGGGACTAAAAAACCAAGACCATTCTTTTCGCTTCCCTCCGAATATTGCCTTGCCGAATATTCACCGGCTGCAAGAGCCATCAGTACATTGGTAGCAGCATTAAGCCCCCCGTAATAATCATTTCGCTTGAAATAAGGTATCATCTCCTGCTCAACAATTCTTTTCGTAATAGCGTCGGGAATTGCTCCTTCGAGGCCGTATCCCGTTGCTATGAATGCCTGTCCCTTTTCCCGTGCGGTTTTAGGTTTCACGAGCACAACAACGCCGTTATCAAACTCCTTCTTCCCTACCCCCCATTTTTCACCAATTGTATAAGCATATTCCGATTTGTCGTATCCGTTTAATGACGGAACAATCACGACAGCTATCTGATTTCCGGTTGTATCGAAAAATGTTACAAGTTTACGTTCCAGATTATCCCTTTGTTGTTGCGAGAGTATCCCGGCAAAATCATTTACAAGTCGCGGAGGTTCCGGTCTTTCGGGGATATCCTGACCGTAAACAAAGCCTGAAAATATCAGGAGCAGTATCGCTATTTTTTCAAATATTTTCATTATGCTATTTAGTTATCCCCGAAAGAAATATCATCAGGAAGTTCGTTGACATCATCAGACTGATAAGGAAAATGCTCTTTCAGTTGTTTGCCTGCCATAGCAATTCCTTCGGCAAGGCCTTCGGCAAATTTATCTTCTCTGAAGTAGTTGAGCATCGTATCTTTTATATTATCCCAGAAATTATCGGGCACCTTTTCATTAATTCCCGAATCACCGATAATTGCAAATTTCCTGTTTTTTATTGCGAGATAGAAAAGAACTCCGTTTCGCAATTCGGTTTTATTCATTTTGAGCTTATCAAAAACATAAGCAGCCCTGTCAAGCACCTCCCCCTTGCACTTATTTTCAACATGAACCCTGATCTCGCCGGATGTATCCAGCTCGGCGTTCTTAATTGACAGCTTAATGTTTTCCTTCTCTTCTTCCGTAAAAAAATTACGCGCTGATTTCGACATTTGTATCGGTTTTAAAAAAAACTCAAACGGCTAACAAACTAAAATTCAACCTTCGGTGCATTCTCAGCTCCCGGCTGCGACTGAAAGTAAGCTTTCTTCTCAAATCCGAAAATAGACGCATAAATATTTTTCGGGAAAGACCTGATATAGGTATTATACTCTCTTGCCACTTCGTTAAATTTCTTACGCTCAACGGCAATTCTGTTTTCAGTTCCCTCAAGCTGAGCCTGCAACTCAAGAAAATTCTGGTTTGCTTTCAGGTCGGGGTAACGTTCAACCACCACCATCAGTTTTGACAATGCCGAACTCAACCCGTCCTGGGCAGCCTGAAACTGCTGTATTGTCTGTGCGTTCAGATTTGAAGGGTCAATTGTCGTCGAAGTCGCCTTTGCCCTTGCCTCAATCACGCTTTCAAGAGTCTCTTTTTCGTGAGCGGCATAACCTTTTACCGTGCTTACAAGATTAGGAATCAGGTCAGCCCTGCGCTGATAAACATTCTCAACCTGCGCCCATTGTGCACCGACACCTTCGTCAAGGGTAACCATATTGTTATATGTTCCTTTTATTGAAGAGTAAAGAAGCAATGCTATCACTACGATTACTCCGATTATAATCCAACTTTTCTTCATAATAAAATTATTTAATTATTAATCAATTATTTACTCTATCCCGCCTTAAGCACAATGAGTTTCACAAACTAATGTATTAGTCGAAATAACCCCGGTTCAGTGCAATTCGGGTTTAATATTTTTGTCAAAAGTAGGTATTTTTTCTTCATTTCCCAATCAATTCAACACTTCTTTTAATAAAGTCAGTCAGTTCCTGACCTTTAAGAAGGTTTTGAGAAAGTTTTGCAAGGTCGGCAACCTCTTTTGCAAGGGTCTCCTGCTTTTTCTCATCCTTCTCATTCAGGATATTGCTGATAACGGGATGATTAGTATTGACAATAAGGTTATAGGCATCGGGCATTGTTCCCATATAATCCAGTCCGCCTCCCAGTTTCGACATATCCTTCATACGTCTCATAAACTCCGGTTGCGTTATCATAACAGGCATATCCTTTTCACTCAGATTCTCAAAAATCACGGTGTAATGCTCCGTTCCGACAACCTTTTCAAAAACAGGCTTGAGTTTCTCCTGCTCTTTCTCCGATAATTTGGAAGGCTGCTTGTCTTCCTTATTTATCAGTTTATCAATGATATCGGCATCCACCCTTGCAAATGTAGAGTTTTCAAATTTTTGCTCAAGAGTATTTACAAAGTGATTGTCGAGAATTCCGTCCATTTCAAGGACATCATAACCTTTTTCCTTTGCCGCCTCAATATATGCGTGTTGTTCATCAGCATTTGTTGCATACAGATAGACCAGCTTCTTATCTTTGTCGGTCTGCAGCTTCTCAATATGTTTTTTGTACTCCTCAAATGTAAAATACTTTTCTTCCACATTTTTAAAGAGGTAGAACTTCTCGGCACGTTCATAAAACTTCGGTTCCGAAATCATTCCGTATTGGATAAAGACTTTAATATCGTCCCATTTCTTTTCAAAATCCTCACGGTTATTCTTAAAAATCTCTTCCAGTTTATCCGAAACCTTTTTCATAATATGGTTCGAGATTTTTTTAACGTTTGAATCGCTTTGCAGATAGCTTCTCGAAACGTTAAGCGGGATATCCGGCGAATCCAGAACTCCGTGCAGAAGCGTTAAAAAGTCGGGCACAATACCTTCAACGGAATCGGTAACAAAAACCTGATTACTGTAAAGCTGAATCTTATCGCGCTGAACCTCAATATTTTTCTTCACTTTTGGAAAATACAGAATACCCGTAAGCTTGAAAGGATAGTCAACATTCAGATGTATCCAGAATAACGGGTCTTCAAAGTTCATCGGATACAATTCGTGATAGAAAGCCTTGTAATCTTCATCTTTCAGCTCCGAAGGTTTCTTTGTCCAAGCCGGAGTTGTATTATTGATAATCCTCGGTTTTTTAACGGTTTTGTATTCATCTTTTCCGTCCTTATCCTTTTTCCCGGTTTTTTCCTGAACCTCCTCAAAACCGAACTGAATAGGAACCGGAAGAAACTTTGAATATTTCTTCAACAACTCAAGGATTTTATACTCTTCAAGAAACTCTTTGGAATCATCAGCAATATGAAGAACTATTTCGGTTCCCCTATCTTTTTTATCAATTTCCTCAATAGTATAGTTAGGGCTGCCGTCGCACTCCCATTTAACAGCTTTTGTCGCACCGCCTTTTTTATAAGTCTTGGTTCTTATTTCGACTTTGTCGGAAACCATAAACGAGGAGTAGAAACCCAACCCGAAATGTCCGATAAGTGCGCTCTTGTCCTCTTCCGATTTACCTTTGTATTTTTTAATAAACTCTTCAGCACTCGAAAAAGCAATCTGGTTGATATATTTGTCAATTTCGTCGGCTGTCATTCCAATACCCCGGTCAATAACCTTTAAGGTACCATTTTTCTTATCAACTTCAACCTTAATAGTCAAATCACCAAGTTCCCCCTTGAATTTCCCCATTGAGGCAAGCATTTTGAGCTTCTGAGTGGCATCAACAGCATTGGAGACCAACTCTCTGAGGAAAATTTCGTGATCGGAGTACAAAAACTTCTTTATAATCGGAAAAATGTTTTCTGTTTGTACGTTTATCGTTCCTTTTTGCATATCTATACAATTTTATGTTACTAATCAGACCGAGCCGGTAACAAAGCTAATGCCATTAAAAAAAATGTGACAAAATGACTGTGATAAGAAAAAAGTTATTAATTTTGCATAAAATCAAAAACTAATAAAAATGAAAAAAATCGCATTATTTACAGTTGTTATCGGATTGTCGGCTTTGTTGTTTTCATTTACAAACAGTCCGGTAAGTATTGAAAAACCAACAAAGACACAATCAGTAAATGCTCCGTTTCAACAGGAAGTTTCTTTAACAGCCCAAATGACTGCCGGTGAAAAAATTTATAAAGAGAAATGTGTTGCCTGCCACCAGGCTGACGGAAACGGATTAAAGGGTGCTTTCCCTCCGTTGAAAAATTCGGATTATCTGAAAGCTGACCCGAAAAGAGGAATCAACCAGGTTTTGAACGGCTCAAACGAAGAGATGACCGTGAACGGAGAAGTTTATAAAATTCCTATGCCTGTGCAGGTTACTACAAAAGAAGATGCGCTGGCAGTAATAAATTATGTGCTCAAAGAGTTTAACGGTTATAGCGACGATAAACTGTTAAAAATGGCTGACATTAAGGATATTGTGATAAAAAAATAATCGGGTTTTAATTCCGTTACTGCTCAGTAATCTTTGCCTCTGCTTTCCTGTATTAGCTTATGAACAGTAATTTAACTCCAGCTTCTCAGAAAGTTTTCAACCTTTCCCCAGAAGTCGGGGTGTTCGTGGCAATTTGAATGTTCGCTTCCGGGAAGAGTCAGTAATTGCACTTTTCCCTTACCGGCTGCGTTTAAAAGTTTCTCCGCTTCACCGTAGGGAACAACCTGATCATCCGTACCGTGAATCAAAAGGATATCGGCACCCGATTTGACGATATTATTCACCGGTGCTATTTCATCAAACGAAACTTTAATCCTGAACTGAACAAACTTTAAAAACAGCAGAACCAACGGATATGGAACATTTCTTTTCTTAAATTCAAAAGCCATAATATCTTTCGGATTTGCAAAGGCACCCACGGTTATCACCTTTTTAATTCTATTATCGTGTGCCGAGGCATAAATTGATGCGGCACCTCCGATTGACAGACCGATTACGCCAACCTCATTGCTGTCGGCACAAGGTTTGTTTTTAAGAAAATCAATCGAAGCGAAAATATCCTCGGCAAATTTCAACATCGAAGAGTAGCCGTCCGAATCGCTGCTCCCATGGTTTCGCGAATCAAAAGCCAGCAGATTATACCCTTTGCCATATAGTCTTTTGATGTACGGCACTAACCGCTCAAGATTCCTGTTCCATCCATGAACAAGTATTACCGTAGGATACTTTTCGTCACACTCTCTGTTAACCGGAATCCACCAGCCGTAAAGCATACGATTGTTTTGTGTCGGAAATCTTACCTCCTCGCAGGAGATGTCAAAATTCCCGGGCGAAATCCTGTGAGGACGTGGTGAATTCCTGTATCCTTTAATCATCAGTCCGAACAGAACAATCAATATTAAAATGATGCCGGCAATTATATATATCACAAACATAATGTGCAAATTTAAATCAAAAAAATAAGCAGATGATAACTATCGGTTCCCTGCAAAATGTAAAAACCTCCCTGTCACGGATTTTTCACATTCAACAAGTCCCTTTAAATCACCCTGATAAATAAGCTCACCTCCTTTACTCCCTCCTTCCGGGCCAAGGTCCGCAACACGATCTGCGGCAGCAATGACAATGGGATTATGTTCGACAACCACAACGGTATTCCCGTTTTCGATAAGTATTTCAAACAATTTTTGCAAATGAACGAGATCGTCGGGATGAAGCCCGCGTGACGGCTCGTCAAAAACAAACAGGGTATTTTCGGGTTTTCCGGTAATAACCTCACGCACAATTTTCAGTCTTTGCGATTCTCCGCCTGAAAGAGTTGCAGATGATTGTCCGAGTTTCAGATATCCCAATCCGGTTTGTGCGAGGATAGTCAACGGCTCAACAATTTTTCGATAATCGCTAAAAAAATTCAAAGTATCATTCACACTCATTTCCAGAATATCAAAAATACTTTTGCCTCTGAACAAAATCTTCAGTATTTGCGGACGATACCTTTTCCCGTTACAACTTTCGCAAACCGTTGTAACATCACTGATAAAATCAAGGCTCACTTTTATCTCCCCCGTTCCTTTACAAACAGGGCACTGTCCCGACTTGCCGTTAAAGGAAAAATCGCCGGCTTTCAGTTTTTGCGATTTCGCCTGCTCCGTCGAAGCAAACAGCTTCCTTATTTCATCAAAAACACCGGTAAATGTTGCCGGCGTGCTCATTGAGCTTCCTGCGAGAGGAGTTTTATCAACGGAAACCATATCCGAAATTTCATTCAGTCCGGAAATGTCATTACAGTTAACAGGTTTACCGGCTATGAAAGATTTATATAACACATCTCTCACCAAAGAGGTCTTTCCGCTGCCCGAAACACCTGTTATCACATTCATACGGTTAATCTCCAGATTGACATCAATATTTTTCAGATTGTTAGCGTTTGCGCCTTTTATGGTGATTCTGCTTTCAGCCTGTAACTTTTCTACCTGTTTTATCTGCAGTTTTTGTTTCAAATGCCTGCCGATAAGCGATACCGGATTATCCATTATCTCAGACACACTCCCCTCCGCAATTATCCGGCCTCCGTTCTGCCCGGCTCCCGGACCAAGCTCCAGAAGATATCCGGCAGACCTTATTATTTCGGGATTATGTTCAACGGTAATAACAGTATTTCCATCAGACACCAGTTTTCCGATATTTTTATTCAGTTTTTCGGCATCCGCCGGGTGAAGCCCCGTACTCGGCTCATCAAGAATATAAGTTATTCCTGTCAGTCCTCCTTTCAAGTGGGTGCTCAATAGCGTCCTTTGAAGTTCGCCTCCCGACAATGTTTTAGAGCGGCGGTTAATATTCAAATACGACAGACCGAGACCCTCAAGCGCTTCTGCCTTTCCAATAATATCGTCAATAAGCTGACCGTTTAACACCGGAAAATCTTTATCCAAACCGAATTGAACGGGATTCTCTTTTATTTTTTTGAAAAGCTCAACAGTTTGTGAAATATCCATTTCCGAAAGCTGATGAATATTCAGTCCGGCAAACGTAACCGACAGAACCTCAGGGCTAAACCTTTTTCCATTACAAACCGGGCAGGGTATCTCAGTAAGGAAAGCGAGCATATCGTCACCTTTTCCGTTGGCGTGCTTACGGTGGTACTCTTCAAGCAACAACTCCGTAAATCCGGCCCACTTCCCCTTGAAATTATGTGTTCCCGTTCTGTTTTTACGTTTAAAATTCCATTCAACGTCAAACTCTTCTTCCCCTGCACCGTAAAGTGCGATGTTAACGGCCTCGTCCGAAAGTTCCCTGACGGGAAGTGAAAAATCCATACCCCGCTTTTCTCCGACCGCTTTCAGTGTCGCAATATACTGGCCGTAAGGATCGGAATAGAATTTCAGGGATTTGTGAGAAGATAATGCCCCGTTTTCAAATGACAACTCCGGATTCTTAATTAACAATTCCCTTGTTGATGTCAATACGGTTCCAAGTCCGGTACAGTGTGGACAAACTCCTCCGGTATTGTTAAATGAGAAAAGGGAAGCCCTGTTCATCAATTGAAAAGACTTGTCACAAACATCACAATAGCCGTCATTCAACGCATTTCCGCAGACAGTACAATGCTGTATCCCGAATCTTGAAAAAAGCAACCTGTAGTAATCGAAAATTTCAGTCAGAGTACCAAGTGTCGAGCGCGGGTCGTTCAACCTGTTATTCTGCTTTAAAGCAACAACCGGTGTCAGCCCGAAAGCCTCATCAAACCGTGCTTTTGAGAAATTACCAGTGAATTGCCGGATATAGGCCGGAAAACTTTCTGTAAAACGGTTTTGGGATTCCGAAAAAATAGTGTCGAAGGCGAGACTACTCTTTCCGCTTCCCGACCTGCCGGTAATTACCGTATGTTTTTCATCCGGAACGGTTACATCAATTGATTTAAGATTGTTTGTAGTTACTCCCTTTAATTCTATCCCTTTCTTCCTGCTACCGTATTTTTCCCCGGACTCACGGTTTACTGCCGAAAATTCCTTTCCTGCTTTAATAAAACGGGCGGTGACCGACTCTTTGCAATTTAAAAAATCATTATAACATCCCTGAAAAACAATTTGACCGCCTTTAGCGGCTGCTTCGGGTCCGAGATCAATAATCCTGTGTGCATTCCTGATGAAATCCTCGTTATGTTCAATTGCAACAATGGTGTTTCCCTGCTCAAGAAGACCGGCAAAAAGATCCATCAATATCTGAATATCATAAAAATGCAGACCGGTGGTCGGTTCGTCAAAAATGAACAGGTTATTCCCCCCTGTTGACTTTATTATTTCGGATGCCAGTCTTATCCTTTGCGCTTCACCTCCGGAAAGTGTATTTGACGACTGCCCCAGTTTCAGATATCCTAATCCGATGGATATCAGAACCTGAAGGTAATGTCTTATCTTTTTTATATCCTCAAAAAAATCGTACGCCCGGCTGACTGACATCTCCAAAATGTCGGATATTGATTTACCGTGATATTTAACTTCGAGAACTTCCTGTTTATACCTTTTACCGTTACACACATCGCAGGTTGTTTCGACATTGCCGAGAAAGTGCATTCCAACCTCAAGTTTTCCGGCACCTTCACATTTCTCACAACGCCCGCCCGCAGTATTGTATGAAAATGTACTCTTTGTAAATTTTCGTCTTTTCGACTCGTCAAGAGAGGCAAACAAATCACGGATAAGATCCTGCAGTTTTGTGTATGTCGCCGGAGTGCTTCTTGCCGTTTTTCCGATAGGTGAACGGTCAACAATAATTGTTTTTCCAAAGTTAAAACCGGAGAGAACCGGATTTCCTTTTGCATTCAGTTGTTTTTCGTATTCCTCCCTGATTAACGGAATTAACGTCTGATTAACAAGGCTTGATTTTCCGGCTCCCGAAACTCCTGTTACTACATTCAGTCTGTTTTTTGCAAAATCAACATCAAGCGACCTCAGATTGTTTATAACGGCATTTTTCACCGAAAAGAATCCGGCTTTTTCCTCCGATTTAAAATCCATCCGGATAATTTTACTTCCGCCCGGCAGATAATCTTTCGTAACCGAAATATGAGATTTGCCTAAAAAAGTATCTTTCGGCCCGTTAAAAATTAACTCACCTCCGTTAATTCCAGCTCCCGGACCTATTTCAACAATCCAGTCGGCATTTAAGATTGTTTGTGCATCGTGCTCAACTGTTATCACCGTATTCCCGTTGGCTACAAGCTCTTTCATCACTCGAATGATATTTGCATTGTTTGAAGGATGTACGCCAATAGAAGGTTCATCAAAGATAAAGGTGATGTTTCTGAGTTTTGAATTCAGTTGTCTGGCCAGTCTGATTCGCTGCAATTCACCTCCCGACAAGGTGTCAGACTGCCTGTCGCAGGATAAATAGCCAAGTCCGAGCAGTTTAAGCGTTTCGATACGTTTTCCGGTTTCTTCAATAATCTCTTTAGCAACCGGCTTGTCATTTTCACTAAAAAGATTGATATCAAGAGATTCCTGCAATTCCTCCAAAGAGAGTTTGCTGAAATCATAAATAGACTTACCGAGCACCTTCACCGACAGAGCATTTTCCGACAAACGGCTGCCTCCACAGGAAGAACAAAGCCCCGATTTTGCAAAACGAAGAATATTCGGGTTGCGGTCACGGTTAAGTATCTGATTCATAACCGGAAGAATACCCTTATAGTAACCTTCCTCACGCGGTTTTGCCGTTATTCCCGACCATTTCATCCTCGATTCGAGAGTATGCTTGCCATATGGTATTTTTATCCTGTCGGAACCGTTCAGAACAATATCCTGCTGCTCAGGTGTCAGTTCATTCCACGGAATATCAACACTGAAACCGTGTGCTTTGCAAACTTCATTCAGTGCATCAATTGTAACCTGAGAATATATAATGTATCCCTTTGGATTTGTAATCTTGAAAGCGCGCCGGCGAATTGATTTTGAAGGGTCATCAATCAAAAGCTCAGGGTCAATTCTGTCTTCGACACCAAGCCCTTTGCAGTGCGGACAGGCTCCGGCAGGTGAATTAAAGGAGAAAAGGCTTCTGTTTATCTCAATTTCATTTTTTTCAGATTTCCCGACTCTTGCAAAAAGCAGCCGGAGGTAATCATATATCTCCGAAAGTGTACCGACTGTAGAGCGTGAACTGCCACCGCCTGCCGTCTGCGAAACGGCTATTGTAGGAGTAAGATTAATTATCTTTTCAACTTCCGGTTTTTCAAGTTTTCCGAGATAATTCCTTGCTCTCGCCGAAAGATTCACAAAATACTTGCGGCGCCCTTCACCGTTTATAACGTCAAATGCGAGAGACGATTTTCCCGAACCCGACACTCCTGTAATAACAATAAACTTGTTGCGCGGAAGTTTAAACGATATGTTCCGCAGGTTATTCTGACTTACATTTTTCAGCTCTATCCAGCTACTATTTGTTTGCATTATACCTTATTTGGTCCGGCAAAAGTAATATCTTTAACAAATGGGAAGTATTAAAATAAAATTTGGCTTTATGTTAAGGTCAGGTTTATTACTGTTATCTTATAATTATAAACTTCATCCGCTTATTAAAACCGTCCGATTCAATATAAAAGAAATAGATGTTCCCCGGCAAATATGACAGATTGAAATATTTATGCTCATTTCCGTTTAATGAAAAATTTGTGATTCTTGATACAACCCTGCCATTAACATCTGTTATCGTGATGTTTGCATTATTAATGTCGGCTTCATTATTATAAATATAAAAAACTCCGTCACAAGGATTAGGTGCAAGTATAAGCGTCCTGTCAATTTCGTTTTCCAATACTTTTGAATTACATGAGAAGTCAAATTCACTGAGATTAAAGAAATTGATAATATTATACTCAACAATACAAGGTCTGTCTTCAATAAAAGATACCAACTCTTCTTCAATACCCTCTTCCCATTCCGGATAACTGTCCGGAAAGTTCCATCTTGTAATATGACCCGGTATTTCCGGCGAATACAATTCTTTAATCGAATCAAGTATATTTAACATTGTATCAAAGTCATATTCCGTATTTAATATTTCGGCATACCTTGAAATAAACTGATTTTTAAAGCCTTTATTCTTCAATAGATTCCGAAAAAGAAATGTAGAAGCCGGAGAATTCGGCCATACAATAGAAGGATTGTTCATTGTGGAATGTATTAACATATTATAATCAGGATCTCCAAAACCTGCATCAAGATCATAAAACACCCATCTCCATTTGCCACCCTGCGATTTATCCCTCCAGAATTTCATATTATTTACAGGCCAATCATAATTGTGAAAAAATTGTTCGGCTATCATATAATCAATATAATTATCAATATCTATCCTGTTTATGACATATTCATAATTATCATCATCAGATAAATCATTTAATTCGATGAATTCCATTAAATTTTGATAGTTGGTGTTTCCTGTTTCATAAAACTCAACCGAATCTTTATCAATATTATGAGTATATTCAATATACCTTTCATCAATTCTGTCTCTAATGGTATAAACACCCCAGTATTCTCCGTTAATATAAACAATAGCCGGTTGAAATTCCTGATAATCTATATTCAGATTTCTCGACATACTCTGAGCAACAACATCTTTAATTATTGTCTGTTTACCCCAGGAGCCCATTGTGGTTCTTAATATAAAACGTTTATATTTATTAACAGGCCTTTTAGGCAATAGCATATAATTAAAATATTTTTCCCCATACTCTTTTCTGGCATACAGACGAAGGGATTTCTGAGCTGCACTCCTGGTTTTCCCTCCGTGTATTCTAATACCGGCATCTTGCGTGAATTGTAATATACCGTCTAAATCAAAGTATTCGATATGTACAGCTCTTTCCCAGTCAATACCCTTCATAAAATAATTGCCGGTCCATTCAGGATCGTTTAAATTAAAATGAACGCCCGGAACAAAAATTCCACTGTCGTAGTTAAACAAATTGTTACTATCAGTAACCAAGGATATTACAGGAAATGTATATTTATCAAAAATATCGCCGGAAACAAAAAATGTTTTCGTATAAATCTTGCTCGTCCTTAATCCGTTATGAAACGAAGCACATCTTAAAACAGTTGCTTTGTCAATCAGTGTATCCGGTGATTCCCAGGCTTTAAAACTTATCATTGATTGTTCAGGTGTAGTCGGTATTTCGGAAAAGATGTTAGGAGCGGAAGTTCTGTAATCAATTAAAACCGAATCCGTGAAAAGAGAGGAGTTGTTATCAGGAATGCTCCCATCCAAAGTAAAACGTATTGCATCTCCCGATACAGAACTTATTTTCAGATAAAACGGAGCGGTATAAAAACCGGCATCATCAGAAAAAATAAGCGTATTTGATAATTTTTTCAATGTCTCATTCTGGTCTTTACTATTTAATAAATATCCCTCATCCTCAGGAACAGCATAATTTAGATGATTAACCGAAGAATCACCTTCATTTTTAAGCTCTTTCCGCTTTTTAATGCCACAGCCTTCATCCCGGATAGTTGCTCCCCTATCAGACACAAACCCGTTTACTTCCGGTTTTTGCCCTCCAGCTTCAATCGAAACAAATAATATTATTGTAATCAGAAAAGTAAAGTTTTTCATATAACGATTATACAAGTGGGTTTAATCCCTGATGTTAAATTTCATATAAATATAACGTTAAATTATTACATTTAATACATACTATTTACTGACAAAACTAAAAAAATAATTAAAATTTTTAAAAAAAAATTTGGTCATGTAAAATATTAGTTGTTATTTTGCGAGCGAATACTAACTAACTTTTGTTAAAATGCTATCACAAAGACAACAGGAAATAATTGAGACTTCTATTGAACTCATTGCAGAGAAAGGAATTCAGGGACTTACAATCAAGAATCTTTCGAAGGCAATAGGCATTTCAGAACCGGGAATTTATCGTCATTTTGAAAGTAAAACCGAAATTCTAATCACAATCCTGAATAATTTCAGAGATATGGCTGCCATGCTTTCAGGATTGATGGAACATTCCGAGGATTCGGCAATCAACAATATATCATTTATGTTTAATAAAATGGTTGAAACATTTGTTGAAACACCTTCCCTCGTGGCTGTTATATTTTCGGAAGAGATTTTTAAAAACGAAGAGATTCTGAATAATAAAATTGTTGAAATTTTAAATCTTAATGAGCAAACAATTGAAAAAATCCTGCTTAAAGGGCAACAACAGGGAAATGTGAGAGATGATATTGATGAAAAAAGTCTTGCTCTTCTCGTTATGGGCTCTCTAAGACTTATGGTCAAACGCTGGGACTTAAACAAGCATAATTTTAATTTGCAGGAGGAAGGGTCTATACTGTTGAAAGCCATTAAAACTTTGATATCAAAACAGTTACCTGCTGATTTACAATAATTTATTGATATATAGAATTAATTACGGTACTGAGAATTTAATAATAGTGAAAACTAACTAATAAATGATTAAAAATGGAAAAACTTCTGATTAAACTATTAAAATCTCCCTGGATTACGATGATTATTATTGTCGTTATTACGGTTCTCTTTTTTCTGGCAATGAAAGAGAACACAAGAATGGAGACAAACCTTGATAAATATATGCCGCAGGACCATCCGGCATTTATTTACAGTGATAAGGCTGAAGGATGGTTTGATATTAAAGACGGTATAATTGTAGCAATTGAAAACAAAAACGGTGTTTTTAATTCGGAGACACTCGACACTTTAAAGCAACTTACGAAGAGACTCCAAAAGATGCCTGAAATTGAAAAAAACGATGTAACATCGTTATATACAGCTGATAATATCATTGGTAGTGAGGACGGAATGGATGTCAAACCGTTTTTTAAGCGGGTTCCGAAATCGCCCGAAAAGTTATTGAAGCTTAAAAAGAATGTGGAAAATAACGAAATGATATTCGGAAGGCTGGTTTCAACCGATGAAACGGTCACTGTAATAATTGCAGAGATTGGTGACGATGTCTTTACACAGGATTTTTATAACAGAATTCTTGAAATGACAAAAGCATCTGAGAATGACCACATAAAGATATATGTCGCAGGACGACCAATCGTTGAAGGGACAATGGCCCTACTCGGACCTGCCGATATGAAAAAAATGGTTCCAATCGTTCTGCTGGTTATTTTCATAGTGCTTTTTATCACATTAAGAAGTTTTAAAGGAACCCTTATAACTCTTGGTGTTGTTTTCTTTTCGACAATCTGGGCATTCGGACTGATGGCGGCTGTAAATATACCCATTTATGCGGTTTCAACAATGATCCCGGTTATGCTGATTGCAATAGGGGTGGCGGACGGCATCCATCTGTACACCCATTTACATACCTTTGTTGACCATAACCCGGGTGCCGGAAAAACCGAAGCGGTTAAGGATATGCTCAAACATATGTGGAAGCCGGTTGTTATGACCTCCATTACCACGGCGGTTGGTTTCATATCTCTACTTACTTCACAGGTCTATCCTGTTAAATATTTCGGAATTTTTACTGCATTCGGCGTAATGGTTGCTATGGCTTTTTCACTTGTTTTCCTGCCTGCCGGAATAATGATTTTCGGCTTACCAAAGGCAAGACCGGTTAATAAGGATGAAGATAAAGAAGGTCATTCGCATTCAAAACTTGCAAATAATTTTGCAGCAGCTGTAATTAAACATAAATATGTTTCCATAATCGGAACGGCAATAATTGTAGTACTCTCTATTATCGGTATGCAGGAAATCTGGATTAACTCCAGTTTTCTTGATAAGTTTGAAAAAGACAGCGACATTGTACAGACCGATAAATTTATAAATGAACACTTCGGAGGTACGAGTACAATTAACCTGATTCTTGATGCCAACGGGAAAAAGGACACTTTTAAAGAGCCTGAAGTACTGAAACTTGTTGATAAAATGCAAAAGGATGTGGACGCCGAACTGGAGGTTGTTGGAAACACTTTCTCTCTTGCCGACTATATCAAAAGGATGAACAAAGTTATGAATGCAGATGATGAGGCATATAATACTATTCCCGACAGTAAAGATATGATTGCCCAGTATCTGTTGCTTTACGAGATGTCGGGTGATCCTGAAAACCTTAATAAAGTTGTTGACTATGACTATGAAAAGCTGAATGTTACTTTCCAGTTGAAAAGTGACAACTCCAAAGCTATTAATTCCGCTTTGCACATTATTGAAAAATACACAAATGATTTTGCAAAATACGGTATTACAATGAATTATGCAGGAAGCGGTTACAAAGGCCTTGTTTTTACCGATCTGATACTCGAAGGGCAGATAATGAGTCTTATCCTGTCATTAATTATAATTATTGTGCTTCTGTCGGCTATGTTCAAAAACATTAAAATAGGTTTGATAGGTTCCGTTCCTATTGTTATAACAGCGCTGATCAGTTTTGGAATTATGGGATTCCTCGGCATACCGCTGAACACAACAACAGCTTTGCTCTCAAGTATTGCTATCGGAATAGGTATTGATTATGCCGTACACTTTCTGGAACAGTACCGGCACAATGCCTCAACTACCGATGATAAGCTTGTTGCGGCTCAAATCACAATGGCACATTCGGGAAAAGCAATTATTTTCAATGCTATAGTGGTTATCGCAGGATTCCTCGTGTTATTGTTTTCCGTTTTCCCGCCAAACCGCGAACTCGGAGCTTTGGTTTCGCTGAACATGTTCACAAGCTTTGTCGGTACGCTGACAATTATGCTGGTTTTACTATATATGTCGAATATCTATTTTAAAAAAAATAAAAATAAGTAATTAATAAATTAAAAATCAAACAACTATGAAAACTTTAAAAATCACAACAATCGTATTTGCAATTGTATTTGCAACCGGTTTTACAACAAGTATTCTTGCCCAGGAAATGTCGGCAAGAGACATTATCGAAAAAGTCTATAATCGTCCCGAAGGTGATGATATGACTTCAAGTCTGACAATGACATTAATTAATAAAAGCGGCAGTGAAAGAGTAAGAAAAATCAAACAGTTCACCAAAGATTTCGGTGATGTTGAGAAAAGTATAATGTTTTTCATTTCACCTGCCGATGTAAAAAACACATCGTTTATGAACTGGACCTACGACGATCCTTCAAAAAGTGACGACCAGTGGATTTATCTTCCGGCTCTAAAAAAAGTAAAAAGAATTTCGAGCGACAGTAAGAGCGATTACTTTATGGGTTCCGATTTTACTTATGATGACCTTGGCGACCGCAAGGTTGACGATGACACTCATACACTTTTACGTGAGGAGACAATTGACGGTGTTGACTATTGGGTAATTCAGAGCATTCCCAAGGATGAGGATTATATGTACAGTAAAACCATAACCTGGATCAGAAAAGATAATTATATCGGCTTGAAAAAGGAATTTTACGATGAAGATGGTGAACTGCTGAAAATTCTGAAAATTAAAAAGTTTGAGAATATTTCAGGTTTCGATATTATTACAAAATCGGAAATGGAAAATGTTCAAAAGAACCATAAAACGACAATGGAACTTGATGATGTGAAAATAAATACCGGTATTCCGTCATCAAAATTTTCCGAAAGAATGATGATGAGAGGGATTTAGACGGAGAAAACCTGTAAGGTTTAGCGGATGGAATGTGGGACAGGTGAACCTTACAGGTTTTTAGTGTGGAAAGAGCGAATGGGTGAATGTTAAACGCAGCAAAATCCCGGAGGACGGCAAACGGATAAGTAAGCAATAATTATTAACAAAAAGACAAGTGAGAAAGATTATTAACATACTGTTTATAACCGGAGTTATATTCCTTATATCGTGTGAGGAAGTATTCGATTATTCACCTTATGTTATTGATTTTGACGGTGAAAATACAAATGTTAACAATACCAATATTGAAAAGTTATTAAAAAAGAACAGTAACGGTATTGTCAGGATTGCTTTCACGGGAGACACACATCGCTTTTTCGACGACTTTAATGATTTCGTTACATCGGTTAATAACTTAGATAATAACAATTCTGTTGATTTTGTTATTCATGTCGGTGATATTGCCGATTTCGGGTTACCGAAACAATATCTGTGGGGTAACTCACTTCTGCTTAATCTTGATTGTCCCTACTTTGTATGTATCGGCAATCATGATCTTGTCGGAAACGGCGGTTTGGCATACAGCGAAATGTTCGGTGAATATAATTTCAGCTTTGTCTATAACAGTATAAAGTTTGTTTTTGTAAATACGAACGGCCGTGAATCAAAATTTAACGGAAATGTACCTGATGTTAACTGGTTGGATTCACAATTAAAACCTGCGGATGATTTCACCTATGCTGTGGTTGTCTTTCATGTACCGCCTGTTGATGTGGACTTTGACTCACAACTCGAAGTGCCGTTTCATTCGGCTATTGCAAAGTATAATAATGTACTTTTTGCCGTTCATGGGCATTTGCACGATTTTAACATATACAATCCTTATTCCGACAGCGTAACATACGTTAACGTTTACGGGGTTGAACACAGGAAGTTTAACGTAATAAGTATTTCAAATGGCAGTTTTGAAGTTGAAACATACGGGTTTTAGTCTGATGATTATTATGACTCTGGCATTTAGCTTAAATGTAACGGATTCGTATAGTCAGGAAACAGCTTCTGATTCCGTCAAATTAAGGAAACTTATACCCGATTATGTCAAACTGCAATATGCAGGAGGTATAGGGTTTATCTCGGCAGGTGTAGGATATACTTTTTTCAAACAGAAACTGGACATATCGGCTTTTTACGGATACGTTCCCACCTGGTTTACCGTTGATGACCTGCATAGTGTAAGCCTGCAGTTTACGGCAAAGATGTTCCGCATTAAAACATCAAAAAACGTTGAAATATTGCCGTTGAATTTCGGCTGGTACCTTCATCACACATTTGGAAATGAATATTGGGTCAGATTACCTGATAATTATCCAAAAGGTTATTATTGGTGGTCGCCGGGACGAAATGCAGGTATATTTATCGGCGGAGAAATAAAAACGAAACTCCTTGCCGGAAGGTCTCCCGCTTCGGGCACGGCTTTTTATGCCCGGATAGGAACAAGAGGGCTTTATTTGTCAAGTAAAATCGGGAATTCATCCATTCCCCTAACCGATATTATTGAACTTGGTTTTGGTGTAGCTATTTATCGCTAACGGTTTGTTTTATGAGAAGTATTGTTGTCATATCTATCATTGTTTTATCCGTTTCTGCAAATGGAATGGGGCAGGCCGATTCAACCCGGAAATTTGATTTGGCAACAATTGCAACTGTCAATCAGGGCAACAGCTACATAACTTTCCCCACCGATATTGGCAATATTGAACCATTATGGTTTGAGGCCGATATTATCCCGAATTTTATGATCAGGCAGAGTAAAAATGCCCGTTTGATGGGTATGATTACACCTCAGATAATAATAAGGATGTACCGCGAAGAGTCACAACCCGTTCGCACACCGAGTTATATGCCGCAAATCACTGTTTTTTACAGGTTTAAACAAACAAAATTAAAAAGAATAAATACGGCATTTATCAAATATGGACATCATTCAAACGGACAGGACGGTGATTTCTATATGCCCGACAGTACAACAATAAATTTGCTATCCGGCAATTTTGCAACAAATTTTCTCGAACTCGGGGTTGTCAGTAACAAATACAACACAAAATTCAATGCCTTCCTCTTCTTCAGCACTTCTTTTGAAGTCCATCCGCCCGGCTGGTCGAATGTAGAACTTGAAGGCAAATACAGTATGGTGAGATGGCATTTCAGCTCATCCGTGTTTAAAATACCATTAGGAAAATCCAATACTAACGGCAAAAGGGCTAAAATATCTATTAAAACCGAGGCTATGTGGATGTTTGGAAATATTAACGAATGGTCACAATTTTATCACGACAGATTTAATTTCAACTTTACTTTTTATTACCACCCGAGATTCCTGGCAGATATAGGTTTATTTGCCAGCTTTTACAGCGGGATGGACTATTACAATATATATTTTAATCATAAAATTACTGTTTTACGATTTGGAATAATGACGGATATTTTAAAATTTTAATAACATTAAAATAATAGAAGAACAATGAAAACAAAAGTATTTTTAATAGTAGTATTTGTTATCGCAATTAATGCTGTTCAGGCACAAAACAATGTGGATATCAGTGGTTTCGCAAGAAATTATACGAGCATTCTTTACGATAATGGCGACTTTAATATGTTGCAGAATACACTGAATCTCAACTTTGATAAAATAGGAGACAAAGTAGCATTTAAGGCCAATCCGATGCTCTATCTTTACGGAACCGACAGTCTTGATTTCAGGATGCGCGAAATTTATCTCGACCTCTATTTTAAAAGCGTTGATATCAGAATCGGTAAGCAACAGATAGTCTGGGGAAAAGCTGACGGTGTGTTCATCACCGACATAGTCTCTCCTTTAAATCTGACGGAATTCCTTCTGCCTGATTTTGATGAAATCAGAGTTGGTGTTTATGCCGCTAAGATTGACTATTACTTTGGTAACAGCACAATTGAAGCTATTTGGAAACCGATTTATGCAGGAAACGAGCTTCCACCTCCCGGTTCGATATGGTATAAACCGCCGGCGTTTCCGGCACCTCCCTCTTTTGACTACTCAAAACAGGATATCAGACCTACTTTCGATAACAGTGAGTTTTACCTGAAATACTCTCTGACAAGTTCTGCCGTTGACTTTGACCTTATGGGCGCATACACCTGGGATCAGACTCCGAGTATGTATGTTGAAAAAGAGTTCGGTTTTGATACCGTAACCAACCAACCCGGACTTATCGGGTTAAAAATCACCCCTGAACATCACCGTCTTTATGTCGGTGGAGGTTCATTTTCATCTACAATCAAGAGTTTTGTAATCAGGGGTGAAGCAGCCTATTACAACGGCAAATATTTCCAGACTGCCGATCCGGCTGCCGAAGGGGCACTTGTACAAAAAGATTATATGCATTATGTTGTAGGACTTGATTATGGAGTAGGCCACCTTAAACTTAGTGCTCAGTTTATTCAAAAAGCAATTTTCGATTATGACGATATGATGGATGAAGAGGAATTTGCCAATACAATGACTTTCCTCGCTCATTATGATGCTATGCGCGAAACGCTTCATCTCGAATTATTCTCTTATATCGGACTTAATTATGGCGATGCACTGATTCGCCCTAAAGTAACCTACGATTTCAGTGACAGTTTTTCAATACTTCTCGGCTCCAATATATTTGTCGGTGACGAACAGGGCATGTTCGGACGCTATGGCGATAACTCAATGATTTACACAAAGATAAAATATAATTTTTAGGATGAAAAGAGTATATTCAACAATAATTACGGCACTGTTTTTTACAACATTTGTATTTTCCCAAAAAGCAGACGATATATTAGGAAAGTACAGGTTGCCAAATAATCTTGATATAGAAATTTTCCAAAATGAAGGCAAATTCTATGGAAAAATAATTGCTATCGGTGATTTTGACGAAGGTCAGACAACAGATATTAATAATCCCGATGCGTCAAAACGGGATGAGCCTTTATTAGGAATGGTAATTATAAAGGAGCTCGAATTTGATGCCGACAAGAAACAATGGGTTGGCGGCAAAATGTACGGACCGGAAAAAGGAATGGTCTTTAATTTGAAAATAACCGGTATCGAAAAAGATGAAATAGAAGTCGTAGGTTCAAAATATATTTTTTGGCATACACTAAAATGGAAGAAAATATAGGTGCCTAAGCTATGGCAAATCTTCTGATGATCCGGCAGTACCGGTATAAGATATTACCGTATATCCGGAAGAGTATTGTGAATGCGGAAAATGAACATAACACAGGTTTCATTTTGCAATAACACTAACAAGATACAGGAGGCTTTATTCCTGATAATCAATTATCAGCACTTATTTCCATCAGGAAAATTTCTTATGGGTTTTTATAATATGCAATCCGGTAAATCCGTCCGTTGTACAGACGAATATGTACCCCAATAACAAATTTCCATTTTTTTTGTTTACTTCTTAACAGGTTGAATTATTTTTGCAACGGTATTAAAATTAATTTAATGAAAGAAGAAGAACAAAACAATATACTTGATGAGGTAACCCGGGGAGAATACAAATACGGTTTTGTAACGGATATTGACATGGATACTGCCCCGAAGGGTCTCACCGAGGATACTATCCGCTATATCTCAATGAAGAAAAACGAGCCTGAGTTCCTGCTGGAATACCGTCTGCGTGCCTACAGGAAATGGCTTACGATGAAGGAGCCGGATTGGGCACATCTGAATATTCCACCCATTGATTATCAGGATATTATTTACTATGCCGCCCCAAAAGAAAAAAAGGAGCTTAGCAGCCTTGATGAGGTTGATCCCGAACTTTTGGAGACATTTAATAAACTCGGTATCTCCCTTGAGGAGCAGAAGAGGCTTTCGGGTGTTGCCGTGGACGCTGTATTCGACAGTGTTTCGGTAAAAACCACCTTTTCGGAAACTCTTGAGAAGCAGGGAATAATATTCTGCTCATTCAGTGAAGCGGTTCAAAAGTATCCTGAGCTTGTGAAAAAATATATGGGAAGCGTTGTGCCTTACGGCGACAACTATTTTGCGGCACTTAACTCGGCTGTCTTTTCCGACGGCTCTTTCTGCTATATACCGAAAGGAGTACGCTGTCCGGTGGAGCTTTCGACCTATTTCAGGATAAACACTGCAGGGACAGGCCAGTTTGAACGTACACTGTTAATAGCGGATGAAGGCAGCTACGTAAGTTATATGGAAGGATGTACGGCACCGCAAAGAGATGAGAACCAACTGCATGCCGCCGTCGTTGAAATTGTGGCTCTGAAGGATGCAGAGGTTAAATATTCTACCGTCCAGAACTGGTATCCGGGCGACAAAGACGGCAAAGGCGGTATATATAATTTCGTTACAAAACGCGGTATGTGCAAAGGCAGTCACTCAAAAATTTCCTGGACACAGGTCGAAACAGGCTCGGCAATAACCTGGAAGTATCCGGGTTGTATTTTGCTTGGCGATAATTCCGTAGGTGAGTTTTATTCTGTTGCCGTTACCAATAATCATCAGCAGGCAGACACAGGTTCAAAGATGATACATATCGGAAAAAACACAAAAAGCACGATAATCTCAAAGGGTATTTCGGCAGGATTCAGCAACAACAGCTATCGCGGACTTGTGAAGATAAGCAAGAGAGCCGAAAACTCACGAAACTATTCGCAATGCGACTCGTTGCTTCTCGGTGATAAATGCGGAGCGCATACATTTCCGTATATCAATACAGCCAACAGCTCCTCTATTGTTGAGCATGAAGCCACGACATCCAAAATATCGGAAGACCAGCTTTTCTACTGTCAGCAAAGGGGAATTGACACTGAAAATGCCATCGGACTGATAGTGAACGGATATGCGAAAGAGGTTTTGAAACAATTGCCAATGGAATTTGCCGTCGAAGCACAAAAGCTGCTGTCGGTAAGTCTGGAGGGAAGCGTCGGGTAGTGAATTGATTTACGAATGACGATTTACGAATGACGATTTACGAATGACGATTTACGATTTAGAGTGAAAAACAAAAATCTTAAATAGAAACAAATAACGATGTTAATGAAAACATAAAATAATATTTTACGAAAGCTCTCGTAAATAAAAATGATTTACGATTAGCGATTTACGAAAACTATTTACGATTTGGAGTGAATATAAAATCATACTTTAAACTTTATGGCAATATTTAAGAAAATAAAAGTTAATATTTTGCAGAACGCTCTCGTAATTCGTAAATCGAACTCGTAATTCGTATTTCAAATGAACAATAAAAATATTAAAATGCTAATTATAAAAAACTTACACGTCTCAATAAACGGAAAACAGATTCTCAGGGGTCTTAATCTTGAAGTGAACAGAGGTGAGGTTCATGCAATAATGGGACCCAACGGAACCGGAAAAAGTACGCTTGCAAACGTAATTGCCGGCAAACCCGGCTACCACATTGATAAGGGTGAGATAATTTTCAAAGGAAAGAACATTCTTGAATTACCGCCGGAGGTCAGGGCGCAGGAGGGAATTTTTCTCGGATTCCAGTATCCGGTGGAAATACCGGGCGTTAGTATGACAAACTTTATGCGTACAGCCGTTAACGAACACCGCAAATACAAGGGCCTCGATCCGATGCCTGCAGGAGAATTCCTGAAGCTGATGAAAGAGAAGCAGCAACTTGTCGAAATTCACGCAAAACTAACTAACAGATCGGTAAATGAAGGATTTTCGGGCGGCGAAAAAAAGAAAAACGAAATTTTCCAGATGGCTATGCTCGAACCGGAACTCTCAATATTAGACGAAACCGATTCAGGACTGGATATAGACGCACTGAAAATTGTTGCCAACGGCGTTACCAAACTACGAACGAAGGATAATGCCACTATCGTAATCACCCACTATCAAAGATTGCTTGATTACATTGTCCCCGATTTTGTACACGTGCTTTTTGAAGGCAGGATTGTTAAATCGGGGGGTAAAGAACTTGCTCTCGTCCTCGAAGAAAAAGGATATGAATGGATTAAAGAAGAAAGTCATTAATAATGGAAACGAGATACAACGACATACTTTTCAGGGAAAAACTGGCAACACTGTTCACGAAAAACCGTCAAATAATTGGTGCGGGCGACATTAAGCAAATGCCGGCTTTACGGGACAAGGCTTTTAAGCTATTTGAAAAGACCGGTTTCCCCGACACAAAAAATGAAGAATGGCGAAATACAAATCTGAAAAATGCTTTTTCACACAACTATAATATCCTATTTGAACCACCGGCTGACAAACCCGATATCGAAAAGATATTCCAGTGCAACATCCATAACTTCGACACACACATAATCGCACTTTATAACGGATGGTATCTGTCTGAGGACAAACATCTTACAACACTACCGAACGGGACAATCACGGGCAGTCTTGCACAGGCGATAAAAGAGTATCCCGAGCTTGTTGAAAAACATTTGAACAAACTTGCAGATATCAACGAAAACGGGTTTACAGCCCTGAATACGGCTTTTGCACAGGATGGCATTTTCATCTATGTTCCTGACGGAGTGCAGGCATATAAAACCATTCAAATGGTAAATATCCTTGACGGGGATGAAAAACTTTTTATCCAAAACAGAAATCTGATAATAGTCGGAAAAAATGCAAGACTTACCTTTTTGCATTGCGACGACTCATACAACTACAACAGGAGTTTCACAAACACGGTTACTGAGGTGTTTATCGGTGAAGGAGCAGAAGTTGATCATTATAAACTGCAAAACCTCAATGACAACAGCACTCTGATAAACACTACATATTTTCATCAGAAGAAAGAGAGCAAACTGAAAACAAATGCCATTACCCTTAACGGCGGTCTGATAAGAAACAAGTCGAATGTATTGCTTAACGGAAAGAATGCCAAAGCGGATATTTACGGGCTTTACCTTGTTGACAAGGAGCAGCATATTGATAATCTTGTTTTTGTTGATCACGCGAAACCTGATTGCGACAGCAATGAACTTTTCAAGGGAATAGTTGATGATAATGCAACTGCGGTTTTCAACGGGCACATCTTAGTGAGAAAAGATTCGCAACACACAAATGCGTCACAGACAAACCGCAACATTCAACTTACGGATAAAGCAACTGTTTATGCAAAACCTTTCCTCGAAATATATGCCGATGACGTAAAGTGCAGCCACGGTGCCACAATCGGGCAGCTTGATGAAGAGGCATTATTTTATATCAAATCGAGAGGTATCGGTGAATATGATGCCAGACTGCTGCTGCTGTATGCTTTTGCCGCCGAAGTGGTGAATAAAATATCGGTTGGAGCGCTGCGCGAAAATATTGATGATCTTGTAAAGAAAAGACTGCGCGGCGAACTCGCAATCTGCGATATGTGTGTATTGCAGTGTAAAACACAGGAGAAAACTTATGAATTTGAGATTGATTTAAGCAAAATTTAATTAAAAACATTTGAATGCTTCAATATAAAAGATGATGAAGTTCATATTTTATAATGCAGATTTCATTACGAATTACTTAAACAATGAAAATGTCGGAATACATAACAAAAATCAGAAATGATTTCCCTGCACTATCACAAAAAATAAACAACAGACAACTTGTCTATCTCGACAATGCAGCCACAACACTCAATCCGGTATCCGTACAAGAGGCTGTGTCAAATTATTACAATACGATTAACAGTAATGTTCACAGGGGCGTTCATAGTTTGAGTCAGCAGGCTACTGATGCATTTGAGAACGCAAGAAAAACAGTTCAAAAGTTCATTAATGCCGAACACTCCGGTGAAATAATTTTCACAAAAGGGACAACGGAAGCAATTAACCTTGTTGCTCATTCCTTTGGGAAAGAATTTATTAAGGAAGGTGACGAAATAATTATCTCACAGATGGAACACCACGCCAACATCGTTCCCTGGCAGACGGTTTGCGAAGAAAAAGGTGCAAAACTGAAAATAATTCCAATAAACGAAGCCGGCGAATTGAAGTTGGATGAGTTCAAAAATCTTTTTTCACGCAAAACCAAAATGGTTTCGGTAACGCATATTTCAAACGTACTCGGAACCATTAACCCGGTAAAAGAGATGATTGAGATTGCTCACGCAAATAATGTTCCGGTAATGATTGACGGAGCACAGGGCATAGTCCACGAAAAGGTTGACGTAAAAGAGCTTGATTGTGATTTCTATTGCTTCTCAGGTCATAAAATATACGGCCCAATGGGTATAGGAGTCTTATACGGAAAGGAGAGCCTGCTCGACCAACTACCTCCATATCAGACAGGCGGAGAGATGATACTAAAAGTTACCTTTGAGAAAACAACATTCAACGAACTGCCTTTTAAGTTTGAAGCGGGGACACCTAATGTCGGCGGAGCCATCGGACTGGAAGCCGCATTGAACTATATGGAACAGTTTGAAATGGAAAATATCAAGAGTCAGGAAAAAGAATTGCTTGAATATGCCGTAAACAAACTATCGGGAATTAAAGGGTTAATGATTTACGGTAATGCCAAAAACAAATCCGGAGTAATATCTTTTCTGCTTGACGGTATTCACCAGTATGATGCAGGAACAATTCTCGACAAACTCGGAATCGCCGTCAGAACAGGAAACCATTGTGCACAACCGCTTATTGACAGTCTTGGAATAACCGGAACAATCAGAGCCTCATTTGCAATGTATAATACAAAGGAAGAAATTGATATATTTGCCGATGCAATATTCAGGGTTCAGGAGATGCTGGGGTAGGGGGTATGAATTATGAATTACGAATTGTGAATTATGAATATGATTTAGGAAAACAAGCTGCGTGGGAAGGCTCGTCCCCTTTAGGGGAATGAGGGGCGCGATGGAGTTATGAATTGTGAATTTGTCAGTTTATAAAATAGGTTTACACTAAGTTTTTGATTTAAAACCAAATAGAAGACTATGACAATAAAAGAAACAGAAAATCAGATAATTGAAGAGTTCAGTATGTTTGACGACTGGATGGATAAATACAACTATATCATTGAAATGGGTAGGTCACTTCCGGTAATTGATGAAAAATTAAAGAGAGATAATCAGCTTATTACCGGTTGCCAGTCAAAAGTATGGTTATCAGCTAAGATGGAAGACGGAAAGGTAATTTTCAAAGCCGATAGTGATGCTATAATTACAAAAGGGGTTATCAGCCTGTTAATAAGGGTTTTGTCAAATCAAACACCCGATGACATTATCAATGCCGACCTGGAATTCATTGATAAAATCGGACTGAAAGAGCACCTCTCCCCCACCCGCTCAAACGGACTGACAGCAATGATAAAACAAATGAAACTTTACGCTTTGGCTTTTAAAGCAAAAATGAGTTAATAATTATGGACTTAAAAGAGAAAAAAAATCAGTTGGCCGATGCAATATTGCAGGTGCTAAAAACAATATACGATCCCGAGATTCCAGTGAATATTTATGACTTGGGATTAATTTATGAGATTAAAATTGATGATAATTTCAATGCACATATTTTGATGACACTCACCGCTCCCAACTGTCCTGTTGCCGAATCGCTTCCCGCTGAGGTAAAAGAACGCGTAAAAGGAGTGGCTGGAATTAACGATGCTGATGTTGAAATCACCTTTGATCCGCCCTGGACACAGGATTATCTTTCCGAAGAAGCCAAACTCGAACTTGGATTGCTTTAGGTTAGCATAAGTACATATTTATTTGTAATCAATCTAATTTCTTTTCTACCTTTGCCCGAAATTTTCATTTATGGGGCAGCCTTGTGTACATTGCGGTGAAGATTGCGGCAGACATCCGGTAATGTGGAACGACAAACCGTTCTGCTGCAACGGATGTAAAACAGTATATCAGATTCTCAATCAGAATGAGATGAAACAGTACTATGAGATTGAGAAGATGCCCGGAATCAGGGTTGAAACACACGATGTCGGTGACAAATATGCGTTTCTCGACCTTGATGAAGTAAAAGAAAAACTCCTTGATTTCTCCGACAGCGGAACAGGTAAAGTTACTTTTTTTGTTCCCGGAATACATTGTGCCTCCTGTATCTGGCTGCTCGAAAATCTAAACACACTACACCCCGGAATAATACATTCATCGGTAAACTTTCCGAAAAAGGAGGTTTATATAACATTTAAAGAGGATGAAATTACCCTGAGGCAACTTGCCGAATTACTTGCTTCAATTCATTATGTACCGGAGATTACTCTTGATAGTCTTGACAAAGATAAAAAAGGAAAAAGCAATAAGACATTAATAATTAAAATCGGCATAACAGGCTTTGTCCTGATGAACGTAATGTTTTACAATATTCCGGAATATCTTCCGGGAGGGGAGTATCTCGGAGAGAAGTTTACAGGCTTTTTCGGCTGGATGAGCCTGATTCTTTCCATTCCGGTCGTGGCTTATTGCAGTAACGACTATTTTTTATCGGCATATAAAAGCCTGAGACACAAAATTATAAGCATTGACCTTCCAATTGCTCTTGGTATCACAACTCTCTTTCTGCAGAGTGCTTACGATGTGATATCAGGTACAGGAATCGGTTATCTGGATTCGCTTGCAGGACTGGTTTTCTTTTTGCTGGTCGGAAAGTGGTACCAGGGAAAAACTTATCAGGCACTTTCATTCGAAAGAGATTATAAATCGTATTTTCCGATTGCCGTCACCAAAATAGAAAACGGTAAAGAAGAGGTCATTCTGCTTGAAAAACTTCAGGCAGGCGATCATATTCTTGTTCGGAATATGGAACTTATTCCGGCAGATTCGGTTTTGGTTAAGGGCGACGGAAATATTGATTACAGTTTTGTTACGGGAGAATCGCTGCCGGTATTAAAACACCCGGGAGATGCTGTATTTGCAGGAGGAAGGCAGGTAGGAAGCGCAATTGAACTTGAGATAAACAAAGAGGTTGAGCAGAGCTATCTTACTCAGCTATGGAACCAGGAAAGTTCATCCGAAAAATCGGATTCAAAACTCAATGACCTTGTTAATAAAGTCAGTCAGTATTTTACGGTTATTGTTCTTTCGATAGCAGCCGCAGCCGGCATATTCTGGTTATTCAACGATCCGGCTGTTGCTCTGTTTGCCTTTACATCAGTGCTTATTGTTGCATGTCCCTGTGCTCTTGCGCTTACTGTCCCTTTTACTTTCGGCAGTACGATGCGACAATTCGGAAGAAAAGGTTTTTACCTGAAAAAGACAGAGGTAATTGAAAGACTCCACAAAGTGACAACAATAGTTTTCGATAAAACCGGTACAATTACACACAGCAAGGCAATGAAAATCGAATTTATCGGAGAGCATCTTGATGAAGAAAAACTTCTTATGATCAAATCGCTTGTTCGCCACTCTACACATCCGCTTAGTGCCGCACTTTTTCAGAACATTGAAGGGGATAAATTTTATGAGGTAACAAACTATATTGAGATACCCGCAATGGGAATATCCGGTGAAGTAAACGGTGTTAAAATTAATGTAGGCTCCCGCAAATTCGTCACAGGTAAGGATGACAACAGCGAAAATCTGAAAACAGAGGTTTATGTCTTTTTTTCCGACAGGATACTCGGCCGTTTTGAAATGGAAAACAGGTACCGCGAAGGATTGCCTGAAGTTATCGAAAGTCTGAAAGGCAAGTATGACCTTCATCTGTTAACCGGCGACAACGAATCGGAAAAAGATAATCTTGAACAACTTTTCGGAAAAGATACAACTCTAAAATTCAATCAGTCACCGACTGACAAGCTTGAATATATCAAAAAGCTAAAGGAGAAGGGAAAAACCATCCTGATGATTGGTGACGGATTGAACGATGCAGGTGCATTAAACGAAAGTGATGTCGGAATTACAATAGCCGACGACATTTATCATTTCTCACCTGCCTGCGATGCAATTCTGGAATCAAGAAGGTTTAAGGATTTACATAAATTTATAAAATTCACTGATACAAGTCTCAATATTGTGAAGGTCAGTTTCCTGATTTCATTTCTATATAATGTATTCGGAATCTATTTTGCAGTTACCGGATTATTAACACCTGTATTTGCTGCCATATTGATGCCGATAAGCTCAATCTCAGTGGTAGCCTTTGCTACATTTAGCATTTCCTTTTTCTCAAAAGGTACATTTAAAGAATAGGTTAGCGATTTGTTGAAAAAAAATTTGTTAAAAATTTGTTAATATATATAAATTACATATTTTTGTATCGAATTACCTAAATTAAGAATTTGATGTCTATTGTTTTTATGTTGGTGATAATAGGTGTTGTTGTAGCCGGCACGTTTCTGTTTGGATTTATCTGGTCGGTAAAATCGGGGCAATACGAAGACAGCTATTCACCATCGGTAAGAATATTATTTGACGATCATAAAGAATCCGAAACTTCCGAAGCAAAGAAAAAAGAGCGAAACAATAAAAATAGTAAAGATTCAATTTAATAACAAAAACAAAGTTTTATGGCACTTGAAAAATTTACTTATGACAACAAAATTGCAAAATGTTTTGCCAATGCAACCATTTTGTGGGGTGTAGTAGCATTTATTGTCGGCCTTACAGCCGCTTTTGAATTGCTATACCCGTCAGTAAATCTGGGATTGCAATATCTTACATTCGGGAGGTTGCGCCCGTTACATACCAATTCTGCAATTTTTGCATTTGTAGGTAATGGTATATTTACTGCCGTTTATTACTCAACACCACGATTGTTAAAAACACCTATGTGGAGTAAGGCACTCGGAAAAATTAATTTCTGGGGATGGAACTTTATTATTGTTCTTGCAGCCATCACACTTCCAATGGGTATTACAACTTCAAAGGAGTACGCCGAACTCGAATGGCCTATTGACATTCTTATAGCTATTGTTTGGGTTGCATTTGGAGTTAACCTGATTGGAACTATGTTAAAAAGAAGAACAAAACACATTTATGTGGCTATCTGGTTTTATATCGCTACATTTGTAACCGTTGCCGTTCTTCATATTTTCAATTCTTTTGAAGTTCCTGTAAGCCTCACAAAGAGTTATTCATTCTTTTACGGTGCACAGGATGCAATGGTTCAGTGGTGGTACGGTCATAATGCAGTTGCATTTTTCCTTACAACACCGATGCTGGGACTTATGTACTATTTCGTACCGAAAGCCGCAAACCGGCCTATTTACTCTTATAAACTATCAATCATACACTTTTGGACTCTAATTTTCCTGTATATTTGGGCAGGACCTCACCACCTGTTATATCAGGCATTACCCGCTTGGGCGCAAGCACTCGGAACTGTAATGTCAATTGCTTTGATAGCTCCTTCGTGGGGAGGTATGATTAACGGACTTTTAACTTTAAGAGGGGCATGGGATAAAGTTAGACAAGATCCCGTTCTGAAGCTTTTCGTTGTTGGTGTTACCGCATACGGTATGTCAACATTTGAAGGACCTATGCTTTCGCTGAAAACAGTAAATGCTATCAGCCACTTTACCGACTGGACAATTGCTCACGTTCATATCGGAACACTCGGATGGAACGGAATGCTTATTTTCGGAATGCTCTATTGGTTATTCCCTAAGTTTTACGGAGTAAAATTATACTCACGTTCACTCGCTAACACACACTTCTGGCTTGCGACACTCGGAATGCTTTTCTTTGCTATTCCACTCTACTTTGCCGGATTCACACAAGCACTTATGTGGAAACAATTTACAGCAGAAGGATACCTTAAATATCCCAACTTCCTTGAGACTTATGTTCAGATAAGACCAATGCATATGTTAAGAGCTCTTGGCGGAACATTATATTTAACAGGTGCTCTTATTGCAGTTTATAATTTAATAATGACTGCAAAAGCCGGTAAATTCATCAGGTTCCAGGAAGCTGAAGCTGAGCGCGAAGTACATGAAGGAGCTAAAGGTTGGCTGAATCACAGGAAAATCGAAGGTAAACCCGTAGCGTTCACTATCTGGGCATTAATTGTTATTTTAATCGGAGGACTGGTTGAGTTTATTCCGATGTTCATCGGGCCGTTCAATAACCATCCTGACGTTACAATTAATGTTGCTCCCTATTCACCCCTTGAGTTACAGGGACGGGATATTTATGTCAGAGAAGGATGCTACAATTGTCATTCTCAAATGATTCGTCCGTTCCGCTCCGAGGTTGAACGTTATGGTGAATATTCAAAATCGGGTGAGTTTATCTATAACCATCCATTCCAATGGGGATCAAGACGTACGGGCCCCGATTTGGCACGTGAAGGTGTTAAAGGCGGAAAGTTATATAAACCCGATTCATGGCAATATGAACACTTGATAAATCCGCAAAAAACGAATATCCAGTCAATTATGCCTCCATATCCATGGCTTGCATCACAAGATATTGATATGGAATCAACTCCTGCCAAAATCAGGGTTATGCAAACTCTTGGAGTTCCTTATCCCGAAGGATATGACCAAACAGCTAATGAAGACCTGAAAAAACAGGCTCATAAAATTGCCGAAGGACTAAGAAAAGGAGGCATTCAGGTTGAAGATCAGAAAGAGATTATTGCTTTGATAGCCTATCTGCAACGACTGGGAAATCTGGATTCCGAATTTGCTGTAAAATAGTTAAGTTATGTCAAAAATAGCTGCAGAATTTGCAAATAAAATTCCCTGGTTGGCTGATATTTCAACCATAAATACAGTTATATTTTTTATATTACTTGTCATTATTATTATCGGTGTTTTAAGAATCAAGAAAGAGGATATAGACGAGTACAAAAACATTCCGCTTAATGATGGTGACGAAGATATTTCAAAAACAAATTAAAAATAATCGTTATGGATATTGACAATAAAGATAAAACACAAGAGCAAGGTTACGAGATTGATACTCTCACAAACGAACGCCTGTTAGCAGATCATGAGTATGATGGCATTCAGGAACTCGACAATGACCTTCCGCCATGGTGGAAGTGGCTATTCTATATTACTATTGTATTTGGAGTTGTATATCTTATCAAACTCTGGGTTTTTAATTCTGAAGACCTTGACCAAAATAAAGAGTTTGAGAAAGAGATGGCTCAGGTTGCCAGCCTGCCTTCACAACAGGCTCAGGCAGCTTCATTTGAGGTTAAAGTGCTTACCGATGATGCTTCAATTACGTCAGGTAAAGATATTTACGACAAAAACTGTGCTGTATGCCATACTCCCGACGGTGGAGGACTTGTCGGACCTAACTTTACCGATGACTATTGGATTCATGGAAACACAATTGACAAGATGTTCGAGATAGTTACCAACGGCGTACTTGAAAAAGGTATGACTCCGTTTAAAGATCAACTTTCACCGACAAAACGTCTCGAAGTACTTAGTTACATAATAACATTACATGGTACAACTCCGGCCAACCCTAAAGCTCCTGAAGGAGAAAAGATGGACTGGCCGTACTAATCAAGGATTAATAAATTTATTTGGCTATGGAATAAACCCCATAGCCAAATTTTTTGACTTTTTCCGTTTACATTTAATATAATTAAATATTTTAGATATGAGTGAAAAAAAGGGTGAAGGACATCACGGTTCTTTCAGAGATAAGCTGACTACTGTTAGTGAAGAAGGCAAAAGAGTCTGGATTTATCCAAAAAAACCGAAAGGTCGGTTCTATAATTACAGGCGAATGCTCTCTGTTGTTTTACTGGCAATATTTTTCATCGGACCCTTCCTGAAGTATAAGGGTGATCCGTTATTTCTTTTTAATATTCTTGAGCGTAAGTTTATTATTTTTGGCGCAATCTTTTGGCCTCAGGATTTTCATCTGATTGTCCTCTCTCTGATAACATTTATTGTTTTTATTATTCTGTTTACGGTTATTTATGGAAGATTGTGGTGCGGCTGGACTTGCCCGCAAACAGTCTTTATGGAATTCTTTTTCAGACAGGTCGAATATCTGATTGAAGGGGATTATAACAAGCAAAAAAAACTTGACAGGCAGAAATGGGACTTTGAAAAAATATGGAAAAAAAGTCTGAAACACATAGTCTTCTACCTGATGGCACTTGCTATTGGGAATACTCTTGCCGGTTATGTTATCGGAATTGACCAGGTCATCTCAAATTATAAAGATTTTTCCGCACATATACCATTCGTAATCGGAATGCTTATTTTCGGCGGGGTTATTTATTTCATTTTTGCATTTTTCCGCGAACAGGTATGTACAATTGCATGTCCTTATGGAAGATTACAGGGCACCCTGCTTGATGATAAATCAATGATAGTTGCCTATGACTATATCCGTGGTGAGCCACGTGGCAAACAGAAACCCTCGGAAGACAATAAACAATCAACTAACGGTGATTGTATCGATTGCCAAAGCTGCGTTGTTGTTTGCCCGACAGGTATTGATATTCGTAACGGCACACAACTCGAATGTATTAACTGTACTGCCTGTATTGACGCCTGTGATGCCGTGATGGACAGAATTAATAAACCACGTGGTCTTATACGCTTTGATTCTGAGAAAGGAATTACCGAACATACACATAAACTCTGGAATCCGAGAACCATTGCATATTCGGTCGTGCTTGTTATTCTGCTCGGTGTAGTCAGTACAATGATGTTTATGCGAACAGACTTTGAAACTACTATTTTACGCCAGAGGGGCACATTGTTCCAGAAATACGGAGAAGACAGCTATAGCAATATTTATGAGATTGAGCTTGTAAATAAAACAAGAAAAAACCATGATGTTGAGATCAAATTACTTTCTCCCGAAGGAGAAATAATAATGATGACTGATGAGCTTGCAGTAGAAAAAGGAAAAATCGGCAAGGGCAAATTCCTTGTTGTATTGAAAACATCTCAATTAACATCACCAAATATAGTGTTGACTTTTGGATTGTATGCCGAAGGTGAACTGATTGATAAATACCAGGTGACTTTTATATCACCACGGAATTTAAAATAAAACAAACTACAGTTTTTGTTGTTTTTCTACTGTAGTTAAATTTGTCAGATTATGAAAATAAAATGGAACTGGGGAACAAAGCTGTTTATAGCAATGGCTTTGTTCCTGATTATGCTTATGACTTTTGTCTATATGACAACTCTGCAAGACCATCCGCTTGTCGAAGAGGAGTATTATCAAAAATCATTACACTATCAGGATAAACTTAATAAAATTGATAATGCAAAAAAGCTGAACGAAAGTGTAAAAGTGGAACTTAGAGATGAATATCTCACAATAACTTTTCAACCGTTTTTCATTCCCGAAAAACTTTCGGGTACAATACAAATTTACAGGCCTTCAGATCCTGATTTCGATATAAACATCCGTATTAAACCGGATTCAAACGGAGCTCTTTATCTTCCTGTTGAAAAACTTCACAAGGGAAAATATATTGTTAAAATTGATTATACCTATGAGGGAAAGGGCTATTATGAAGAAAAGAGTATTTTTGTCAATTAAAAAGATATTTAAATGGTTAAATCCGTAAAATTGGAGAATTAGCGGAATTGTAATGCTAAAAAAACGACAGATTCAACTATTAAATAAATCCAACTAAATATGACAGGAAATCTTGAATTCTATGTTGCCGCACTGGTCTTCGGTTTTTTTACCAGTTTTCACTGTATAGGAATGTGCGGGCCGATAGCTATTGCCCTTCCTTTGAAAAAGAACTCCTGGTACTCAAAAGTAATAAGCAGCCTGCTCTATAACTTTGGCAGAACAATAACCTACGGCTTTCTCGGAGCCATATTCGGATTACTCGGAAAGGGTTTCAAAATGTCGGGTTTTCAGTCATGGGTATCAATTATTGTCGGAATACTTATGATTTTGTCGGTTATATTTCCTGTACTGTTTAAGCAAAAGCAATATTTGGATCGCATAATGTATTCCTACGTGGGAAAGATGATTTCAGCCTTTCGTAAACTATTTCAAAAAAGCAGTTATTGGTCATTGTTTGTTATCGGGCTACTTAACGGGCTACTGCCCTGCGGCCCTGTCTATGCAGCTATTATGCTTGCAATTGTCGGGGGAGGAATACTTTCAGGCTCGCTTTATATGATACTTTTCGGAATAGGAACTATCCCCATAATGCTTAGTTTGAATCTTATCGGTCATACAATCAGTATAGGTATGCGAAATAAAATCAGAAAAATAGTTCCTGTCTTTATTGTAATTATCGGTATCCTTTTTATCCTTCGCGGACTTCATCTCGGAATTCCATACATCAGTCCGCCCGAAAAAATGCTTGTACCTCACGAAAAGATGATGATGAACTAAATAATTTTTACATCCGTTGTTTGACAATTAACTATTATTTATAATTTAGCCCTGTTCTAAAAAAATCAAAAATTGTTAAACAAAAAAAATAAATAATGGAAAATACAGACTGGGGCAACTTACCATTCGGTTATTACAAAACCGATTACAATGTAAGATGCTATTACCGAAACGGTAAATGGGGTGAGATTGAGGTTTCATCATCCGAATATATCAATGTGCATATTGCAGCTACTGCACTGCATTACGGACAGGAAGCGTTTGAGGGCATGAAGGTTTTCAGGGGAAAAGACGGAAAAATCAGGGTGTTCCGCTGGGATGAAAATGCTAAAAGAATGCAAAATTCGTGCAGGGGTATAATGATGGCCGAACCACCTCTTGAACTGTTCAAAGAGATGATGATTAAAGTTATTAAACTGAATGAGAAATACATACCGCCTCCGGGACTTGGTGCTGCACTCTACCTGCGTCCGCTGGTAATCGGCTCGGGACCGCAGGTCGGTGTAAAACCGGCTGATGAGTACCTGTTTATGATTTTTGCCGGACCGGTTGGCCCCTATTTCAAAGAAGGCTTTAATCCTGTTGATGTTCAAATTATTCACGACTTCGACAGAACGGCTCCACACGGCACCGGTCAGTACAAGGTCGGCGGAAACTATGCTGCAAGCCTCCGCCCTGCCGACAGAGCAAAAAAAGAGGGATTCTCAACTGTTCTGTTCCTCGATTCAAAAGAGAATAAATATATTGATGAGGCCGGCCCTGCCAATTTCTTTGGAATAAAGGGTAACAGCTACGTTACGCCAAACTCGACAACCATTCTTCCGTCAATAACAAATAAGAGTTTAAGACAGATTGCCGAAGACCTCGGAATGAAGGTTGAGTTGCGACCCGTTCCTGAAACCGAACTTGATGAATTTGATGAAGTCGGTGCCTGTGGAACAGCTGCTGTTATATCACCGATAAAAAGAATTGTTGACCGCGATAGCGGAAAAGAATACAAATATTGTCCGGATGGTAAGCCCGGACCGGTATCAACTAAACTCTACCACACACTGAAAGGAATCCAGGAAGGAGAAATTGAAGACAAACATGGCTGGAATCTTATTATTGAATAAAATAAAAAACCCCGGTGGTGACATCGGGGTTATTATTTTACCTTTCGTGCAATCCGCACTCCTTATGGCCTTCCATCTCCCACCACCAACGTCCGGAACGTATATCTTCGCCCGGCTTGACAGCACGTGTACAAGGCTGGCAGCCAATACTCGGAAATCCTTTCTTATGAAGTTCGTTGAAAGGTATGTTATGTTCCTTAATATAATCCCACACCATTTTTTCACTCCAGTTAATTAACGGATTTAACTTAAGAAGTCCGTTATTATTCTCGTCCACTTCAATTAGTTTGCCATTTTCTCTTGTTGTTGACTGCTCTCTCCTTAAACCTGTAATCCACATCTTCAAACCTTTCATTGCACGATGCAACGGCTCTATCTTACGGATATAACAGCACAGTTTTCTGTTTTCAATGCTTTCATAAAAAAGATTAATACCTTTTTCCTTAACCATTTTCTCGACATGCACGGTATCAGGAAAATATACATCAATTTTTATCTTAAACCTGCTGTTAGTTTTATCAATAAGGTCATAAGTCTCGGGGAAAAGCCTTCCGGTATCAAGTGTAAATATCTTTGTATCGGGAGAAATTGATGTAATCATGTGAGTCAAAACCTGATCTTCAAGTCCAAGGCTTGTTGCAAATGCAACGCGCCCCTTAAACTCACTCACAAAAAACTCAATTACTTCCTGAGGAGTTGCATCCTTAAACCTGTCACAATATTCTTTAATCTCAACTTCCTTCATACAATCTGCAAATTTAAATCAAAAAATGATTCAAAAAAAAAGTTTTATTAACAGGTGTTTTCTATATTGCTAAATCTTACTTTTGTAAAATTAACATCGTTCTGAAAAATTGATATTAATAAATCTAATAAAAACTCAGTACATATGAACGTTCACTTTATTGCAATTGGAGGAAGCGCAATGCACAACCTGGCGATAGCATTGCACAAAAAGGGATACAAGGTAACAGGCTCGGATGATGAAATTTTTGAACCCTCAAAGGGAAGGTTGAAAAAATACGGCCTGCTTCCCGACACTGAGGGCTGGAATCCCGATAGAATTCATACCGGGCTTGATGCTATCATCCTCGGAATGCATGCAAAACAAGATAATCCTGAACTGAAAAAGGCTGAGAAACTGGGGATAAAAATTTTTTCATATCCCGAATATTTATATGAACAGTCGAAAGATAAAAAG
>CAYOZZ010000242.1:0-1691 GCA_964408535.1 uncultured Bacteroidales bacterium
TGTTTCATAAGTTCTTATGTATTTCGAGATGTTTTCCATTTCATAACCTCTGTTAATCCTTTAAACATCTTAACGAAAAGCCATAATTCTTATTAAATGAACTCTGGTATAACTCGGCATAACCGGTTTCTATCTTTCTTCTCCATGCATTTGAAGAATTAGACTTACTTGAAGTCCAGAAATTTGCAGTATTTCCCATACTAAAAAACGCCCCTCCGTTAAAATATCGGTTACCCCCGGGAATAGCAGTAAAACCGAAAGAATTTACGGCGCCGGTATTAGGCTGATTCCAATGTTCAAATCCTGCTTCTTTCATTTTTCCACCAGAAACCGAATTCCCACCTACAAGATTACTCAACACTTGCCACTCACTATTTGAGGGTATATGCCATCCATCCGGGCAAATTCCCTGAACTTTCAACAATGTATCATACTGCATTACTTCATTCCATTGATAAAGACCTCCGTAAACATCACAATTTGTCTCATCATCATCATAACAATATTTTTCTGCAACAGAATTATCAGTCTGATCAACAGAACCGTCAATCCTTGTTCCGTAATTAAGATTTTCGGCCATCCAGCACATTGTGTCTATTTTAACAGTCTGATACACTTTCCCGTCTCTTGTATCTGTCAGCAAGCCGCAGCTACCATAAGAATAGATACCAAATTGGTCATAGGTAGAATCACAATCTGTAGTAATAGTCCAGCGCAATGTATAGCTGTTGCCGTAAGTTCCCGTAAAGTTTGAAACCGGATCAGTAGGATTGTCAATAACACCATCACTACCCGATAACAATGTCCATACACCTGTACCAAATTGAGGTGTATTTCCCTGAAGTGTAAAATTAAACGGTGTGTTCAAATCACCGTAAATTAGGGTATCGTTACCAACTACAGCTTCAGTCGGCATTGGATAGCATCCGAATTTTTTCCAGGAATTTCCATTCCAGATATATAATAACTCCCCTTCCAGAACAAAGACAATACGCCCGACAAAAGGGGCTGATATATCATTTAGATGAGAAACGGAATCCACAACCGTAACTCCCTCAGTTCTTTCAGAATTCAGAGAGTATGGTACAGACAGTAATTGAGATATCCCCATCAACTGAAAATCATTACCACCTGCCGTATCCATCTCCGTCTTCAGAAAATAGAGCCTTGCTGACCAATCAATTGCAGAGAAATCCCCGGAGACAACCGTACCTGATCCTACATCAATATTTACTACTCCAAACTGATTACTTACAACATTGTGGGTTTCAATATAAACTTCCGTTCCGTTTATACTGTCAGCTAAAATGCTGATTTGAAAAGACAAATTTTTATTCGTATAAACTTCCCCAACGGTATTTCTGGCGACAGCCTGATATTTAAAAGACTTTGGAGTTTGAGCAATGATATTAAATGCTGACAGTAACGTGAATGTTGCTAAAAAAATTAACATCTTCATAACAATCGGATTTTGTAAAACAATAAATTCATTTGGAACAGCAAAGCTATAAAAAATATTAAACCTGCCAAAAAATACCGCTATGAATAACAAAAAAACTATGACTCTCTCGGATCGCCTTGCAGCGGGAGCTTTGCCAGCTTTTCAACCGTCAGTGATGCAAAACCGAACTCCTCCGTTACCGTACCCGCCATCAAATAAATTCCCTTCCCTTTAAAAGGATAGTTCTTTA
>CAYOZZ010000243.1:0-2545 GCA_964408535.1 uncultured Bacteroidales bacterium
GGAGCGAAGACACCAGGAAACACAAAAGGTTATTGTGTTATCTTTGAATTCGTATAGAAATATTGACGATAGCAAATTTACTCCTGCACACAATTAATGGTTGACTACTATTTTTTCAGTATAGGTTTTACCCGAAGCGGATATTGAAAGAAAATAGATACCGTTGTTAAGATTGTTGACCGGTATTTCATATAAAAGCCCTTTTGATAATACGGGAAGGTCTCTTTTCCTGCCCGAATTATCCCATAGCTCAATTAAAATATCATCATTGCCGGTAACAGCCGGTAAAGCAATATTTATTTTATCACGTGCGGGATTGGGGAAAATACGGTAACTATTGACAACTTCAAGTTCATTAGTACCGACCGTCAGAGAATCAATATTTATTTTCATTACCAATACATCGTTATCATCATTATTAACAGTTCCTGAAAGATACAGATATTCACCGGCTGCTGCCAATGAAAGATTGGAGCAGAAAGGCATTTCAAAGTTCCCGGTACCCGACACTTCCATACTTTGATTAAATTTTGCAATGTAAATGTTATAGTACCAGAAATCATAAGCACAAGCCAGTATATTGCCGTTATTGTCAATCTCTAAATCCATAATAAAATAGGCATATGTTTCCAAATCATACCATATACCTGAGGCTCCTTCCAAATCCGTTTTGATTACCGACGAGGTGCTCATATTATTCGATATTTTGCTACCACCCAGGAAAATATTGTCATTTACAATTTCCAGTGAGCTGTTTATTCCGTTATAGTCATCAAATTCTTTATAAAAAATCAAATTGCCGGAAATATCAAATTTCTTCAGAAAAGGATTTGTATATGGATCATCACCATCGTAACCGGATACATAAAACTCATTGTCCGAATAAAGTTTTATATCATTGTAAACAGTGGCGGATGATTCCTGAGTCCACAAAATATTACCTGCTACATCAATCTTCTGAATTTGCGAAGTTGCCGGCATGAGTTCGACAATTTTTGTAAAAATAATATCGTTATCAGGCGTCTGAGCTAAATCCGTAATATAGCTTGAATATTCGGCGGGAAATGATTTACTCCACAGCGAATCTCCGTCGGGAGATACTTTTAAAATATATGCCGTGTCGTTCAGCTCCCCTCCTATCAGATAGTTACCATCGGATATTGGGATTATTTTTCTACAAGATGAATTCAAATTTCCACCATAGGTTTTCTTCCATAGCATTTCACCCGAATCGTTTAATTTCATTAACATAATATTATTGACCCCGGTGACACCTGTTGTTCTACCAATAATAAACAATCCGCCGTCAGCAAGAGATAAGATATCAAAAGCATCATCCTCATTGCTGAAATTAAATGTTTTTTGGAAAACAACCGTTTGTGAATCTATTGTAAAAATAGAAATAAAAAAGATTACCGAAAGTAAAAGACGTTTATACATAGCTCTGTGTTTTTTGATTGGATGATACAAAAATAGGAAAACAGAAGGTCATAAGCAAATATTTTTAGAAAAAAGTTTATGTTTATTGGTGCTTAGAAACCTTTGGGATATAAAAACCGGGCAAACCGAATTATCACTCCTCTTCAAAAACAGGCAAAGAAATTTCGAATGTCGTCCCCTTCCCTACTTCCGACCGGAAAGTAATGTCGCCTCCGGCGTTCTCAATGATATTTTTAACCATAGCAAGACCAAGTCCCATACCGCTTGTCTTGGTTGTAAAGCTGGGATAAAATATCTTTTCATGTTGTTCTTCCGGGATACCTTTCCCGTTATCGGAAAAGCGAATGATATGAAGATTGTTTTCGGTAGTTACTGAAATTTCCACCACTCCTCCTGAAGGATTTTCTATTGCCTGGATGGCATTTTTTATGAGGTTATTAAATACCCGTATCAGTTGATCTTTATCAGCCAGCACAAAATATTCACCGGAATGTTCAAAAACAAATTTTATTTTGGTTGAATTTTTAAAAAGTCCTATTGATTTACTTATAACATCAGTAAGCTCGGTTTTAGTAAAATTTGAACCAGGCATCTTTGCAAAATCGGAGAAAGCGGTAGCTATTGCCGACAGTGTATCAATCTGCTCGGTAAGCGTAACCGTAAATTTATTCAGTCTTTCCTCCCAGTCGGGTGCCTTGTCATCCCAGGCTTTTTGCAGATACTGTACGCTAAGTTTCATTGGTGTCAGCGGGTTTTTAATTTCGTGAGCCACCTGTTTTGCCATTTCGCGCCATGCACTTTCACGTTCCGATTTTGCGAGCAACTCCGCACTTTGCGAAAGTTCATCAACCATTCGGTTATATTCATTCACAAGGCTTCCGATTTCGTCTTTCTTCTCCCACTCTATCTTTTCATTGGCTTTTCCGAGTTTTAACCGGCTAATCTTATCACGTATCAGTTGAACCGGTTTTGTAATATAATTTGAGATTATCAGAGCCACGAAAATGGAAATCCCGATAAGAATAACATAGATATTGATAAATGCAACAAGCAATGCCGAAATTTCATTCGTAAGTTCGTCCTGCCTTGCAAAATACGGAAGGTT
>CAYOZZ010000244.1:0-4750 GCA_964408535.1 uncultured Bacteroidales bacterium
TATATTGAATACTATTTTAAAACAATCATTGTTTCGTATGTAGCAAATAGAATTAAAGACCATCAAAATAAATTAGGTCTTAGCTTTGACGACACAAAACGTATTTCGTTAGAAATATTAAACGACCAATATTATAAAAAAGAGATTAACAATGATATTATTTGGAATAAAGAAGATGTATTTGAAAATCCTGTTTTAAATAATGAAACTATAAACCATATTATAGAGGCGATTCCAAAAATTCCAATTACGGGAAAAACGAAACATTATAAACCACGTATTAAAACAGCACTTTATGACGTATTTACTTTAGTAAGTAAACCAATAAAACAAGAAGTACTGATAAATCAGGTTTTTAAATTATTTGACCAATCTTCTTTTGCTGTAGCTGATGATGAGCAAAACTCAAACGAAATAAGAGAAGATATTGTTTTGCAAGCGATTAAGCAAATTGCTGATAAAATTAATAAAGGAGATATTCCTATTTATCTCGATTACTTTTTTAGTGACACAAAGAAATCATTGAGTAAAATTGCAGAGAAATACAATCTGCCTAAAAGTACAGTTCACCATAAAACAAATCAATTCGTAAAAATAATTTCCGATAGTTTAATTCCTGATAATGAACAAGAGGGAGTGTGGTTTTTAGAAAATTTACACAAAACCTTGGACGAATTGAAATAACTAAGGTTTATTAATTGTAGAAGCTAAATTAAAAACACAATGAACAAGATAATAGATTTTCTACAGAACCAATCTGAAGACGAGAACATTCCGGAGAGTTCAATAGATAAAAACAAACTTGATAAATCATTTAATAAAATAAAAGATGCTATAGTTTCATCTGATTTTAATAAAAAAAACATTTCTCAATTAAAGAAAATACCTGAAATTAAAAAAGGTCAAATATGGCTTTGCAAACAAACATATTTTGATAAATTGGGAAATGAGATAACCGGTAAAAATCCATATTTAGTTCTTGTAGTCAATGACATTGATAAAATTGCCAATGAAGATTTTATACGAGTCCAACCAATCTCTCCTTTTACAGAGTTTTTAGCGAGTGACGAAATATTAATTGAAGATAATTCAGTTGTTGGATTTGATTTTATAATTGAGACCTGGAATGAACAACCAATTCTAACTGAACTGTTGGATGAGTTTGTAGGTCGTCTGGATATTAAAAATTTAAAGATTGATGAATCAGGATTGAGTTTATCAAAAAGTCAGAAAGAATTTCGTAAAGCGGAAATCCGAAACACTGCTTATTTAAGACAATCTATAAACTCATTGATTCAACTTGAAGAATCAAAAGAATATAACACTGTCTTCATAAATATTGATAATTCTATTTATTTACCAAATGAAGGTAAAGAGAAACAAAAACTGTTAGATTTAGATTTAGTAAAAGAACCTGAACAATCATATCTGCTGGCAGCAAAAAAAGGAAAATTAAAAGACAGACAAACTTTTCTTTTTGAAGATGAAAAATACGGAATAAAAATTAAAGTAATACAGGAAAGTGATGGTTACGTAATATCCGTTAAACAGCCTGATAATGTTGAAATAAAAGATATAGACGGTAATATTTTAAAACAATCTGGTCCAAATCTTTACGACAAAGTGAAAAGTGGATTGTATTTTATAAAAACAAATGAAAAAGAAATCAGGTTAAAATTAAAATAATATGAGCAATACCTTAAATACAGACAAACAGTTAGTTATAATACCTCAAAGAAATTGGACCATTGTCTTAGTTGAAAAAGTATTAATTTTGAACAATGGAAAATATGAAATAAAAGCTCCAAACCATCCGTGCCAATTCGTGTAATTCGCGGGCGATTTATTGGGGGGGTAAGCCAGTGTAGTTGCTCCTACCTTGTATAATTCGGGATAAAGATTGCGAAATTTTTTTGTATCTTTGCTGCTTTATGAGGTGACGATTAATACAATTCTTAAACGTTGGCAAGCATTAGTAATAAAAAGTAAATAACTTGAAAATATGAAACCACCAGTTGACAATTCGATTAAAGAAATATTACAAGAAAAATTAACAAAATTAGAAGAACATTATAATGCAGATATATTTGCTTATTATGGTCCCATCGTTGATGGTAATGAAAATATTGTTTTAGACATAATTGAAGATTTAGCAAAAGATGAAAATAAAAAGGAAAAATTAATTGTTATTTTGACTACAACAGGAGGGAGTGCTGTTGCTGTAGAACGTTATGTTAATATATTAAGACAACATTACAATGAAATTGATTTTATAATTCCCGATTTTGCTTATAGTGCTGGCACAATCTTTTGTATGAGTGGTGATAATATTCATATGGATTATTTTTCTGTATTAGGGCCTATTGATCCGCAGGTTCAAAACAAGGACGGGAAATGGGTTGCCGCTCTCGGATACCTTGATAAAGTCAATGAATTAATTGAAAAAGCGAAAGATGGAACATTAACGCAAGCTGAATTTTTAATACTCAAGGATATAGATTTAGCCGAACTTAAAGGTTATGAACAGGCAAAAGCATTAACAATAACGTTGTTGAAAAAATGGCTTGTAAAATTTAAATTTAAGAACTGGTATGTACATAATACAAATCCTGAAAAAAAAGGACAGCCTGTCACACAAGAAGAAAAAGAAGAAAGGGCAGAAGAAATTGCAGATAAATTAGGGGACAATAATTTATGGAAGTCTCATGGGAGACCAATAAATATTGAAACTTTAGAAAACGAATTAAAACTAAAAATTGAAAACTATAGTAATAATGAAATAAGACGAGAATTAATACGTTCTTATTATAAATTACTTTCTGATTACATTCAAAAAAATAATTTTAAAATTTTCGTTCAAACGAGAAATTTTATCTAAAATTAAATTATGAAAACAGATAGAGAAAATATTGCATTAAAAGTTAAGGACGTTGTGAAAGAAAACGGGAAAAAATTCAATAGTGAAGAATTAAAAACTTTTGAACTAGCCATTCAAGAATTTGAGGATATGGTTAATAAGGGGCTTGTTAGAAAAAGAGGATACACATTAATTACCATTGAAGAAAAACACTTGAAAAACACTCAATACTCTTCTAATTTTCAATAACGCTTGCCAATTCGTGTAATTCGCGGGCGATTTATTGGGGGTAAGCCAGTCGTTTACTTTCCGGTTAACTTTTCCAAATCCGCGGGTGTGTCAACGGAAATACTTTCAAAGGTGGTTATCCGGGTTTTTATTTTGTAACCGTTTTCGAGCCAGCGAAGCTGTTCGAGCGATTCGGCTTTTTCGAGAGGTGTTGTCGAAAGTCCGGCAATTATTTTCAATACATCCGGCCGATAAGCATAAATACCGATGTGTTTGAAAAAGTCGTAATGCATTAACCATTCATTCTTTTCAACACCGCGCAAAAAGGGTATTGTCTGCCGGCTGAATAAAATTGCCGTTTCGTCATTTCCGGTAACAACTTTTACCACATTAGGGTCGAAAAGTTCTTCGGAGTTTTCAATCTTTTTAATCAGCGTGCCGATTTCCACCTCTTCATCACCGAAACAGGAGGCAACAAGGTCAATCTGCGAAGGCTCTATGTACGGCTCGTCACCCTGAACGTTAATGACGATATCGAACCTTTTACCTTCATTCAGGTATCTGTTTGCCACTTCGTTGCAACGTTCGGTACCGCTTTTATGTTTTGATGAAGTCATCATCACATTTCCGTCAAATCCGGTAACGGCACTTGCAATTCTTTCGTCATCGGTGGCAACCACAACCTCATCAATTGAGCCGGCTTTCAGGCATTGCTCATACACACGCCGTATCATCGGTTTGCCGTTTATCAGCGCAAGCGGTTTTCCCGGAAACCGGCTGGAAGAATAACGCGCAGGAATGACAGCAAGTACTTTCATATCATCAGTTCGCATTAATAGTTTTGTCAAGGGAATACTGCTCAGTTTCACCGCTCTTCTCATCTTTAATTGTCAGGACGAAACTCAGTCTGTTCTCTCCGTTGGCGGATGAAGGGATAACAAATTCTGTTTGCGGCTTTGTAATATGGTATGTATCAACGACTTTCGTACCGTTATTTTTAATCGTCAACTCTGTTGTACAACCCGGAGGAGAGGCGAGAGTAGCACGGGCTTTAATAAATGTTGTGGTATCGGTTTTATCAACACTCAGAGAGATATCAATTATTCCCGATCCTGTCACCTTCCCGGCAGCCCCGCCATCATCATATTTCCTGAAATATTTAATATTTCCCGATAAATCGTAAAACTCATAAGTAATCGGTCTTCCGTCCCGGTAATGAAAAATCCATTCGCCGGCTTTTGAGCCGTTAACCATATAGCCTTCAAAATTTGTGACACCGTTATCAAAAACTGCTTTCATCACTCCGTCCGGAACACCGTTTTTATAGTTTTCGATATGAGTCAGCCCGGAGCCGGCATCATAATATTTCCGGGGTCCTGTAATAACATCATTTTTGTAAGTTACGGAATCAATCATCCGGCCTTCCTTGTTGTATTTCACCGAAACATAACTTTTTCCCGACTTGTCGAGATATGTTATGTTTGATTTAATCTGTTTATCGTTATACCATTCCTGAACGACCTGTTGTCCGTCATCATTACAAAACTCTTTCTTTGTCACAGAATCTCCACAGGAAACAAAAAAAACCGGAAACAAAAATGTAACAATCAAATACTTTACGGATATATTCATTTGATATATAAATTAATCATTCACTTCCCGCCC
>CAYOZZ010000245.1:0-9567 GCA_964408535.1 uncultured Bacteroidales bacterium
GATTATCCCCGACAAAAGCCACGGCCGGTCTGTCACCATATTTTTCAACAGACTGCTTCAAAAGTGCAGGCAAAGTTAAAGTTGGAAAATCTTTCATAATTGATGATTTCTGTTTCGACAAAAGTACAACTTTTTATAAAACAGGTTAATTTCGGTTAGCATACTGCTCTGTGTAAAAATCACTGTATGCACGAACCAAACCTATTCAATAATTTGAGTAGGGCAATACCCCCTGTTTTGTCCGGGTTGCGGTAAATCACCCGTCTTATGCATTAAGAGTTTCACTAACTTTGGAATAACCCCGATTTAACCATTACGGGATTTCAAAGCCATTCTGAATCCATTGTTAATAGCGTAGTTGCACTGTTTTTAAAATATGCTATTACATAATTCTTATTCATATTGCCTGAAATATATTTTCCTGTTTTGCAATTATTCGTATCTTGCAAGCCTTAAATTTTGTTTTAAAAATGAAAAAAAGACTACTGCTTTTATTTATAGTTATTATAGGTGTACAACTTGTAAATTCCCAGAATTATAAGAATTATTCAAAAAAATTTTCTGCGAATGATTCTATTTTACTTGTCAATCTTCCGCAATTACAATTACCTGATAAATACAAAGGTGATAAAGCTCCTATGCTTGAGTATAGTCTTGACAACAGTGAGTTACCCTATTTTAGACCTGTATTTAATCAGTTTGGCTGGTCTTGTGGCCAGGCATCCTCAATAGGATATGTTTTTACGTATGAAATGGACCGCCTAAGGAATCTGCCTGCTGATGTGCCTGAAAATCAATATCCTCCACAACATGCATATAATTTTTACAATAACGGGGAGAATGGTGTCGGAGTTTGTTTTCTTTATACTTTCGATGCAATTATACATAACGGGACTCCAAATGTGGCCGACTATGGAGGTATGGGTGAAGACCTGAAAGAATGGATCTCGGGATATGATATTTATTACAACGGAATGCTTAACCGGATTGATAATGTTTACTCAATCTATGTGGGAGATGAAGAGGGACTGCTTACTTTGAAAAACTGGCTCAATGATCATCTTGACGGTTCCCAGTACGGCGGACTTGCCAATTTTTATACTGATCTTTGGGATTTTACAACACTGCCTCCCGGAACACCGGAGGCAGGCAAAGCGGTAATAACCGAGTTTGGTGCCTACACCGGACACTCAATGACTTTTATCGGCTGGAATGACTCCGTAAGGTATGATTATAATAATGACGGCCAATATACAAACGATATTGACATTAACGGTGATGGTGTCGTAACAATGAAAGACTGGGAAATCGGAGCTGTCAGACTTGTTAACAGCTGGGGTGATTACTGGGCCGACGAAGGTTTTTGTTATGTTATGTATAAAGTACTTGCCGAAGAGAAGCAGGATGGAGGAATATGGAATAAATCCGTAACGGTTATTGACGGAAATGCCGATTATGAGCCGAAAATTACTTTTAAGGTCACATTAAAACACGATTCAAGAAACAAAATTAAGGTACTTGCCGGAGTTTCTGCAGATACTTCCGCTTCTGTTCCCCAGTACTCCACAGATTTCCCTGTTTTTAATTATCAGGGGGGTGACTACTATATGCAGGGAGGAAACTCTGAAGCGGATAAAACAATAGAATTCGGACTGGATGTAACATCTTTACTTAGTTATGTTGAGCCGGGGCAGCCGGCAAAATTCTTTTTTGAAGTCCGTGAAAATGACCCCGGAAATGAGGCAACCGGAGAAATAGTGAATTTCTCACTTATGGATTACACCGTTGGACTTGTGGAAATTCCTTGTCAGCAAACAAATGTTTCCCTCGTTGAAAACGGCTTAACGTCGGTTTCTGTTACTCATACCGTTAATTTTGATAAAGTTAATATTGATACTGAAGAATTGCCTCCTTATGTTTCAGGTGCAACATATACTTATCAGATGGAAGCTTCGGGAGGAACGGAGCCTTATGAGTGGGAGGCAGTTCTTGATTACGGCGAAACCCAGGAAAGTTCGACATACCCGGTGGTAGAAGGAACCAAACTGCCTTTGATAAACGGCAAATATGCTAAGCAAACACTTGATTTTGATTTTCCGTTTTACGGGAAACTATTTGACACTCTGACAATATATGAAAACGGTTTTATTATTTTTCGCGAAACCGGTCTGCCTTTGCCATATCAGGTTAACGATATGTTGCTTTTTAAATATGAACCGATGATAGCCCCGTTATTAAACAAAGATTTGGTTATTCCGTATGCAGCTGATAAAGGAATATGGTATGAAGGTAATGAGAATTATGCCGCATTCAGATTTAAAGGGAAATTTGATGACGGCTCCAATACTTCCGTTGATTTTACTGTAATGTTATATCCTGACGGGAAGATAGAGTATTTTTATTCCAATCAGTTTCCGGGAGAATCTTCGACCTGGATAACAGGTATTTCAAATGGTGACGGTAAGAATATGAAAATATCGGATTTCTCAAATATCCCGCCTCTTGAAGATGAACAGAAAATTACCTTTTCTCCTTTGGACTTTCCGGAAAATATCTCCGTTGACAATACGGGTTTACTGACCGTAGATGTCGGAAATTCTAACGATATATATGAATTTGCAATCAGGGTTACCGATAGTGACGGAATATCAGATACAAAATATTACCAGCTTACGACAGGTCTTTCATTTACATATTCTGTTCAGTCGGGTGATGATGATAAGATTGAATATGGTGAAACGGCATTTTACAGTTTTGAGATTGTAAATTCGGGAGGACAGACAATTAATAATGTTGAACTTACTGCTTATATTGATGACGAGTACATAACGATGATTGATACCATTGAGCCGGTTGGCAATATCCTGCCCGGAAGCTCTGTAAGTTTACCTGATGCAATATCATTTCAGATAGCCCAGAATGTGCCTGATTTGCACAGTATTGTGTTAATTGTTGATATAAATTCGGATAGTGATGAGTGGAAATTAAACCTTAATAATATCATTTATGCCCCGGTACTTCAGATTGGAGAACCCGTCGTACTTGATAATGACAACGGCAGGCTTGATCCGGGGGAGACGGCAGATATTGAGATGCCTGCAATAAACTCCGGCCATGCCGATGCGGAAGATGTTACCGGCTTGCTTACAACCGGCGATCCCTACATAACATTCAATACTTCCGGAAACCTTAATTATGGAGTTGTTCCGTTTGGTGCCACTGAGTCCTTATCTGTTAATTTAACCGTTGACGAAGATACACCACAGGGGCATATCGCCGAATTTGTTTTTCAGTTGAACTCACCCGGATTGCCGCAGTTAACCGACACTTTTAATCTTATTATCGGAAGGTATCCCGTTTATGTTATTGATCTTGACCCCGAATTACTTTCCGGGCCGGGAATTGTTTCAACCCTTGATTCACTTGATGTATATTACGACTATACGAATATCTTCCCAAATGTTCTGGATGATTATCAGAATCTGATTGTTGTGCTGGGCAGGAAATTCGGAAATTATATTTTATCTCAGTCGCAGGGTGAAAAACTTGCCGACTTTTTAAACGACGGAGGCAACATATATATGGAAGGCGGACTTACATGGACGGATGACCCGCAAACGCCTGTCCATCAGATGTTCAACGTGGGAACGCAAAATGTTGGATGGCATCTTGCCGATTCTGTTTTCGGTGTGCCCGGAACATTTACTGAGAATATGCTGTTCAGCTATTCAGGTGATATGCAGATGTTTAATTATCACCTTGTGCCTCAGGCGACATCTTTTTCAATTATTAAAGGTAATAATGAGAGTTATGATTTTATGGTTGCCAATGATGCCGGAAACTATAAAACGGTGGCTTCAACTATTGATTTTGGTGGTATTGACGATAACCTGTTCCCTTCGACAAAGAAAGCACTGCTTGCCCGGATATTGGATTTTTTCGGACTTGAAGGAGTTATAACCTCTGACAGGAATACAGAGAAATTTACAGAGAACAGACACTTTTATTGCAGTCCGAATCCTGCCTCATCAAAAACAACTTTTATCTTTAACAATACGGGAAACGAGAACGTTTCGTTTGATATTTTTGACCTAAGCGGGAATATTGTAAAAACTGTCCTTTCCGGCAGGAGCTTGCCGTCCGGTATGAACAGTTTGACGGTTAATTTGGTTGACAATACCGGGAACAGACTTTCAAACGGTGTTTATCTTTGCAGATTAACAACCGGACAAACAGTCAGTCTTGTTAAGCTTATTGTAATTGACAAATGAAAAAGTTTAAAAACAGGATTCGGAATATTATAACCGACAACAAATCGGGTTCCACTACTATCCTGAATGACACAATTGATGCTGTCAGGGATTTTATTCGGGAAAATCAAGATTTTGATAAACAGATACTCGTCGAAGAGTTGAAAAATCTTTACGGACATCATTCGAATTTTATTGTTCTGTTTCATTTTGTGAATACTCTGTTTTCGGAACTGGAAAAGAGTAGTGAAAATTTGATTTTATTTATTGACAATTACCGGAACAAATGGGAAACGGCAATTGACAAATCCTGTCGAAATTTTATAAATGATATTGATCTTTCCGGAAAGAGTGTTTTGCTGCATAGCAATAGTACTGCTATTCACAAGCTGTTTGCTCATCTTGGCGACTTAAAAGTCCCGGTAACCGTTTATCAGACTTTTTCATCCCCGGCAGGTGAAGGAAAAGTGCAGGCGGAGTATATCGGCAGCCTTGGTTTTGATGTCAGATTTATTCACGAAGATAATATTGACAGGTTTGTTAAAGATATTGATCTTGCTGTTTTTGGTGCCGATATTATCAGTGAAAATGAATTTTTAAATAAATCGGGAACATTTTCATTAGCATTAATGTTAAACCGGATTGAGAAACCGGTTTACATATTGGCAGACTCCAGAAAAGTTTTGAATGTGAGAGAGTTGCCGGAGAAAATAATAAGCGGTTTGATAACGGAAAAGGAGAAACCGGCAGAAGAATTATGGAATAATCCTCCGCCAAATGTTCGGCCGGTTAATTACTATTTCGGGATGACACCGGATAAACTTATCACCGGTTTTTATCTTGAGAACGGTTTTATTACTAACGGCACAGTTTTGGGAAAGGATTTCAAATTATCAAAGTATTGGTAGTTATGTAATTTTTTTAATTTAGCAACGTTTTTGCATTTTATTATAAAACTAAATTTCAAAATATATGAAATCATTAAAAATATTAGCAACGTTAATAACCGGTTTGCTGATAAGCATTCAATCATTTACACAGGACTATGAAGCTATTCAGTCCGCTTTTGCACAAAGTTATACGGATGAATATAAGGGCGACTATTCAAAAGCTATTGACGGTCTTAAAAAAGTTTATGACGAAAGCTCTTATGAGATTAACCTGCGTCTCGGCTGGCTGACATATATGGGTGGATTCTTTACCGAATCAACAACATTTTATCAAAAAGCGATGGAACTGAGACCCTTGTCAATAGAAGCAAAACTGGGGTATGTGTACCCGGCTTCCGCCCTTGGAAAGTGGCAACAGGTGAAAAAGCAATATGTTGATATTCTGGCAATTGATCCTCAGAATGTAACGGCAAACTACCGTCTCGGTTCAATATATTACGGTAATGAGGATTATGCAACAGCGTTAAAGTATTTTGAAGCTGTCGTCAACCTTTATCCGTTCGACCACGACGGACTTTTGATGTATGCCTGGACGAATTTTAAACTTGGCAAATCAAGGGAAGCGGAGGTGCTGTTTCATAAGGTTCTGATGAACACACCAAATGACGCATCGGCATTAGAGGGTCTCGGATTGATTAAGAAATAACTGCCGGCTGTTCTCCGGGGGTGTCCCCTTAGCCTTACGGAAATTTATATCCTTGCATAAGATAAACAATAACAAAGTACAAATAGTTTTTTCATAGCCACCCGTTTATTATGGAGTCATATATCTCAAAAGAAATCAATATCGGAAATCTCTCTTTGGGTGGAGCAAATCCAGTACGAATCCAGTCAATGACTTCAACGGATACGATGGATACCGAAGCAACTGTTGAGCAATCAATCAGGATGATTGAGGCCGGTTGCGAAATGGTACGGATAACGGCACAGGGAATCCGTGAGGCAAGACATCTTGCAGTTATCAAAGATGAACTGAAAAGGAGAGGTTATGATGTGCCTTTGATTGCCGATATTCATTTTAATCCGAAGGCTGCCGAAACGGCTGCCCGGATAGTGGAAAAAGTAAGAATTAATCCCGGAAACTATATTGATAAGAACAGGGGAAAGGTTGATTATACCGATGCAGAGTACGAAACCGAGATTAAAAAAATAAAGGAACGGATCACACCTCTGATAACAATTTGTAAAGAACACAATACTGCAATAAGGATTGGCAGTAATCACGGCTCGTTATCCGAAAGAATACTTGCCCGCTTTGGCGATACTCCCGAAGGGATGGTTGAATCGGCAATGGAGTTTGTTAGAATTTGCAGAGAGCTTGATTTTCATAATCTTGTACTCTCAATGAAGGCAAGTAACGTAAAAATAATGGTTCAGGCAAACAGGCTGCTTGTGAAAAAGATGCAGCAGGAAGACATAAATTATCCGGTTCATCTCGGCGTTACCGAAGCGGGTGATGCCGAAGACGGAAGGATAAAATCGGCTGCCGGAATTGCAACTCTGCTTGCTGACGGTATCGGTGATACAATACGGGTTTCTTTGACGGAAGAACCGGAATATGAAATTCCTGTCGCAAAAATGATTATTGATAATTTCGGAACAGGGAATACAATGTTGCCTGAAAAACTGTTTTCAGTTCATTATAGCAGAAGGATATCCGAAAAAGTTGACAAAACCGGTGACGGGCAGGTCCCGGTGGTGGTTTTGTCAGGAGGAAAAATTGATAAAAAGTCATTTAGTGACCGGTTTCTGCCTGATTATATTTTTGGTGACAATAATTGTTTGACGAAATTTGAGGATGGGGCAAACGGACCGGAATTTATTGCTTTAAGCCCTGATAACGAGATGTTAGCAGGGGATATCGGTGAGGGTAAGGTAATTGTAATTGATTCGGTGGAGGCGGTTTGCATTCAAAAGGTGAAACAATTCATCGTGAAACTTATTGAGACAGGCATTAAAAATCCGGTTATCCTAAGAAGGAGGTATAGCAATTATGGAGATGATGAAATAATGATAAAAGCTGCCGGTGAGTTTGCATACTTGCTCATTGACGGTCTTCTTGACGGAATTTGGATTGAATCCGGGAATCATTCTCCCGGTTTTCTTGCTGAACTTTCATTCGGGATACTTCAGGCGACCGGCGACCGCATTTCAAAAACCGAATATATTGCCTGTCCGTCGTGCGGAAGGACACTATTCAATATACAGCAGACGCTTCAAAGAATTAAGGCAAAGACTGCACATTTTAAAGGGCTGAAAATAGGCGTAATGGGTTGCATTGTGAACGGCCCCGGTGAGATGGCTGATGCCGATTACGGATATGTCGGTGCAGGTAAGGGAAAGGTTACCCTTTATAAAGGCCGGCAGGTTGTCAGAAAAAATATTGATGAAAAAGATGCCGTTGATGAACTGATTAGAATTATCAATGAAGACCTGCAAATCTGATAAGTTTTCAAAACCTGTCAGGTTTAACACGCAGGATATAATAAATTTTCAAAAAAACAGTTATTCTGAAAGTCTTACTTTTGCACTGAAATAAAATTAATTTTTAATGATGAAACAACTCCTGACTTTTTTTGCATTTCAATTTGCTTTTATGTCTGTCGTTTTCTCGCAGGATATTGGAATAGGTGAATGGAGAGACCATTTGCCCTATAATAGTACCATATCTGTTACAGATGGTGACGGACTTATTTATTGCGCAACTCCTTACAGTCTTTTCTATTTTGATAAAGCGGATAATGTTCTTACCCGAATGACAAAGATTACCGGACTGAGTGATATTGGCATTTCAAGAGTAGCATTTAACGACGCAACAAATACTCTCGTTGTCGGATATACAAATACTAACCTTGATTTAATAAAGGGAAATGATATTATCAATATGTCTGATATTTTTAACAGCGATGCCATACCTCCTGGAGAAAAGGAGTTGTATAATATAAGATTTATTGATAATCTGGCTTATATATGTTGCGGTTACGGGATAACGGTTATCAATATTGATGATGAGGAGGTATCGGATACGTACTATATTGGCCCAAGCGGTAGTCATATTGCAGTTTATGATCTGACTTACAACGATACTTCTTTCTTTGCAGCAACAGACCATGGTATTTATACTGCTGATGTTGACAGTCCCAATCTTGCCTATTTTGAATCGTGGACACAGGATATTGGTGTTCCCTTTCCAGATGCTACATATAATCATATTCAGTATAACGACGGATATATTTATACGAACAAATATAGTCCCGAATGGGGAAACGATACAATAATTTATTTTGATGGTACACAATGGAATTATAATATGGATGTTTTTATATCAAGTGACGTATTCAGTCTAAAATCATTTGATAATACTCTCTATGTTTCTTACGATTATTCTGTTAAAACATTTGTTGATAATGCTCAGCTAATTACAACGATTTGGACTTATGGTAATGATGTGAGCCCTGTCGTTCGGGATGTTACGGTTTCAGACGGGAAGTTATGGATAGCTGATGGCAAAAACGGACTTGTACGCCAAAATGGGACATACGATTATACTTTTATGTATCCGAACGGGCCTAAAACAATAAATATTTTTGCCACATCGGCTGCCGGAGGAGCATTGTGGACAGTGCCTGGCGGAAGAGGCCCGTCATGGGAGAATACTTGGCAATGGGCGAGTGTTTCGGCATTTGTTGATAACAAATGGCAGACCTTTGACAGGTTTAATACTCCTGCTCTTGATACGCTTCGTGATATGGTGAGCGTTGGAGTTAACCCGGCAAACCCCGCAAATGTTTTTGCAGGCTCTTGGAACAGAGGCCTTTGCGAGTTTATGAACAATGAGCTTGTCAGGATTTATAATACGTCGAACAGTTCTTTGCAATATAATTTGAATGAAGGTGCTCCTGTAATAAAAGTCGGTGGTATTGCTTTTGATGAAGATAATAATTTATGGGTTACAAATTCGGGTGCCAATAATGTTTTATCTGTAAGGATGCCTGGTTCTTCTGCCGAGGGTAACTGGAGATCGTTTTATGTCGGCTCAGGATCAAGCGGTAAAGACCTTGGTGCCCTGATGATTGATTCGTATGGGCAGAAATGGATATTAATGCGCGAAACATCATCTATCCTCGTATTTAGTGAGAATGGTACAATTACAGATCCTTCAGATGATAAATATAAAAAGTTGTCATCCGTAACAGGAAACGGAGCAATCCCTGGAAATAAAGTTTATAGTTTTGCCTGCGACCTTGATGGTGAAGTTTGGATTGGGACGGATAAAGGCCCTGCCGTTTTTTATTCTCCTGAAAATATTTTTACAAATTATAATTTTGACGCACAGCAGATATTAATTCCACGTAACGATGGAACAA
>CAYOZZ010000246.1:0-22109 GCA_964408535.1 uncultured Bacteroidales bacterium
CGTTACAAAAGTTACAAAGGCAACAACATTTTGGAAAGCAGAGAATTATCATCAGGAATATTATAAAAAAACCGGGGGTATTCCATATTGTCATTCCCGGACAAATCGGTTTTAATAATTGAAATTTGAGAAATGATTCCACACTATAAAGAAACAATTCCGCATATTTCGACGGAAGATATGATTGAAGTTGACAGGTTAATGATTGAAGATTACGGCATTGATCTGGTACGAATGATGGAAAATGCCGGTAACAACCTTGCCATTCTTGTCAGCAGATTATGCCTCAGAGGTAAACCGTTCGGCAAAAAAGTGATTGTGATTGCCGGCTCCGGCGGTAACGGCGGAGGAGTACTCGTTGCAGCAAGGCGATTGCATAACTGGGGTGCCGATGTTAAAATTGTATTGGTTGCGGAACCCGGTAAGCTTAAGGATGTTACAAAACAACAATATGAAATCCTTAAAAAGATGGGAGTGCCGTTTCAGGACGGTATTGATGAAGATGCAGGTGTTATTATTGACGGAATGATTGGATACAGAATTCAGGGAAACCCGAAAGGACGCTTTAAAGAACTTATTGAGCAGATTAATACATCACATATTCCGGTTGTGTCGCTTGATACTCCGTCAGGACTTAATCTTACCTCAGGTATTCCTGGCGACCCGACTGTAAAAGCAAAGGCAACATTGACCCTTGCACTTCCCAAAACCGGTCTTTTTAAACATAAGGCCTCAAAATATGTCGGAGACATTTATCTTGCAGATATCAGTGTTCCGCCCGGATTATTTAAGAAAATAGGAATTGAAGATAAATCGCTTGGGAGAATGTTTTCTTCAGGTACTGTTGTGAAAATAAATAAGGTGGTGGTATTTAGTTAGTCGCAGGGTTGTTTGTAAGTTGTTATCATACTTAATGAGTCCATATCTTTATGGTTTTACAGTTTTTATTACAATAATAATATTTTTAAAATGGAAATTTTTCCGACAAAAAAGCCCCTGAAAATACAGAGGCTTTAGTTATAGTATCGTTAGCAACTTCTAATGCAAATGATGTTGCAGACTTTCGTTCAGATAAGGATGATTTACCGGAATCAGGTTGCCTTTGCTTAAGCAGCGGCCAACCATAAAGATAAACAATCCGGCAAAGCCGAGGAAAATTCCTACTTCGGTAAATCCGAAAGTATATCCTCCCATTGCTCCCGGCATAACCTCCTCGAAAATATCAACATAATGTCCGACAAGAATAATTAAAATAACCGCAATAAGAACATTTTTGTTTTTTGCGAGGAAATTAGGTAACAGCACAACAAAAGGAATGACAAAATTAAGCACAATATTTGCAACAAATAATGTCTGACTTAATCCTCTGCGGGTTACGAAATATGTTGTCTCCTCGGGAATATTGGCATACCATATCAGCATATATTGCGAGTACCACATATAACCGAAAAGAATGGCAGGCATAAAGATATACTTTGAAAAATCGTGAAGGTGCGACTTGTTTAGGAAGCTCATATATCCGTTGTTGTTAAGCATTATTGCAATGAGGGCAATAACTGCCGAACCGTGATAAAATGCCGAGATGAAGTTTTTTACCGAAAAGAGTGTACTGAACCAAATCGGCTCAAGGCTCATAAGCCAGTCGAAAGCTGCAAGTGTGAATGTGAAGGCCAAAACAAAAATGGTGATTTTCGAATATAATTCACTTTTCCTGAAATATTCCAGACCACCCTCAATATCTTCTTTCTGTGACAATTTTCTTAAATGTTTGGTAAGAACAATCCATAAAAGGAAATAGACAATCATTCTTGCAATGAAGAAAGGAACATTCAGATATGGTGCTTTATGATGTAGCAGGTGAAGTTCGTGGTCGTTAAAAATACCGGCTTCGTGCGGGTGAATCCAGGGATAGAGATATTCCATCCCAATAATCATCAGTAACATTATAATGAAAGCCACAGGAATATAACCTGCCATTGCTTCCGGAATCCTCTTGAAAGCCGCAGACCATCCCGACTGGGAGATATACTGTATTGCGAGGAAAAATACCGCACCAATTGCAAGTGCAAGGAAATAGTAATTGCCGATAAGCACATTTGCCCAGGCCCTGTCGGGATTATTCAAAAAGCCGATAATCAGAGCAATAATTCCGATGGCTATCAGCGCAAATGAAAAATATTTTAGTTTCGGTGAAAATGTGAACTTTTCTTCCATTTTGAATTATTTTTGTATTAAACAGACAATCTGTAACTTATATTAAAATTTATTCTTGATGTATGTAACGATTTTCCATCTGTCATCCGGTTTTATCTGGCCTCCGTGAGCACCCATCAAACCGGATAATGATCCGAGCGTAATAATATGATAAATTTCCCCGTCAGGTTTATCCTGAATATATGCACTCGAAAGGTCGGTCGGTTTTGCAGTAAAAAGTTTACTTGTATATAAATGTCCGTCACCTTTACCCTGCGAACCATGGCAATCCATACAGAAAATCCTGTATTCAGCCTCACCACGAGCCAGGTTCTTCTTGTTGGCTTCCATCGGGTTTACCAGCTCAAGACCTGCCTTTATCTGATCGTCATAAGTTTTTTTGTATTGATAAGGAATCATCTCTCTCGGTACGGTTCCTTCAATCGGGGTCTGCATTGTCCTGCCGTCGGCAAATACCGGGTTTGTCGTATATGCATCATACGGTATCGAATATGCCATATCAGGGAAATATGCCCTGCCCGGATCGTTCGGATCGTGTGAGCACGAACTTAACGCTATCGCTGAAATTATCAGTATTATAAAACTATATTTCATCTTTAATGAATATTTTATTCGTTTCTTATTTTTCGTCAACTTTAATTGCACCTCCGTCAGTCAGGAGTTTATTGATACCTTGAATATCCTTATCCGAAAGCTCCGGAGTTTTATCAATCAGAATTAAAAATGTATCATCCGTTATTCCGGGATACTGGAAATGTTCTTTTGCTCCCGGTCCTTTTTTATCTCTTATAAAAAAGGTAAGCAGCGTAAACAGAACGGTCACCAGAATAGTACCCACAAATATAATAACGACGAATGTAAGACTTAATGAGGGTTTTCCTCCGATATTCAGGGGATAATCCAGAACAGCAGTATAATAAAGAAAGAGAAAAACACCTATGACACCGCCAAACAGTGCATACAGAAAGGCTGCAACATTGATCTTGGTGGTCAGTTTAAGTTTCTCAAAAACCTCTTCTATTGCAAACGGAGAGATAACATCGGCTATTTCGTAACCATTTTCCTGAATACTGTCAATGGACGCAAACAGCTTTTTTTCGTCATCATAAACTCCTATTATTCTATTATGTTCCATTTGTGATATATTTTAGTCTCTGCTTGTTTCTTTATTAACCATTTTCAATTCGTTCATAGCCATCATCGGGATATAACGCATAAAGAGAAGTACTCCGACAATAAACAATCCCATTGTCCCGGCATAGATGAGCACTTCGGTAGTTGTAGCATTATATTCAACCCAGTTTGCAGGCAAAAAGTCTTTTGAAAGTGAAGTTACAACAATATTGAACCTCTCGAACCACATACCTATATTGATGATGATTGAGATGATGAATAACCAGGTAAGATTTCTTCTGACTTTTTTAAACCAGAACAACTGGGGTATGATAGCATTACAGGTTACCATTGTCCAGAACTGAACCGCATAATCACCTGTTATCCTGTTATGGAAAAAGGTGTACATCTCGCCTTCTGAACCCGAATACCATGCAATAAATATCTCTGTTGCATAAGCGGTTCCCATTATCAAACTAATAAAAGTCAGGATTTTACCAATTGCTTCAAGGTGGTCGTCAGTAACAAAGTCACCGAGTTTAAACTCTTTACGGATAATAATCATAAGTGTAAGTACCATTGCAAAGCCCGAGAAAATCGCTCCAACAACAAAATAGGGAGGGAATATGGTTGTGTGCCATCCGGGAAATACGCTTGTAGCAAAGTCCATTGATACAATAGAGTGAACGGCAATTACAAGTGGAGCAGCCAGACCACCGACAATAACTGCCGTAACCTCAAAACGTAACCATGATCTTGCTGTTCCTACCCATCCGAAACTCATTATATGATAGATATACCTTTTGATTTTCGATTTTGACCTGTCTCTGACTGTGGCAAGGTCGGGAATCATTCCGAGATACCAGAATGCTGCGGATGTAAAAAGATATGTACTGATAGCTACAACATCCCAGAAAAGGGGAGAGTTGTAGTTTACCCAAAGTCCGCGTGTGTTAGGGTAAGGAAAAATGAAAAAGGCGTCCCAGATACGTCCCATATGAATCATAGGGAAAAGACCGGCAGCAAGTACTGCAAACACCGTCATAGCTTCAGCAGCACGGTTTATTGATGTCCGCCATTTTTGCCTTAAAACAAGGAGGAAAATGGAGAAAGCCGTACCGGCATGTCCGATACCGATCCACCAGACAAAGTTGATGATAGCCCAGCCCCAGGCAACGCTGTTGTTGTTACCCCACAAGCCGATTCCTTTAGCTATTGTCTGCCATATAGCCCATATACCTGCTAAAAACATCACAGAACCGATAAACATTGCACCGTACCACCATAACGGAGCTTTTTTCTCCTGTGAGGCAAGTACTTCTCTGGTAATATCTCCGTACGATTTATTACCTTTTATTAGTATTCCTCTGACTTCTTTATTATACATTTTTGTATATGTTTATTCAATAATATCCGATAATCATTTTATTATAAAAACAAGCTATAAGTAACTTCATCAGGGAGCAAACTCGTCCCACATTCTTTCCGTGTTATTATTCCCTGTTTCTTCCGTATTTCTTACCATTGTCATATAGACAACAGAAGGAAGTGTATGAAGTTCCTCAAGCAATCCGTAAGAACGTTCGTCCTCAAAGTGTTTTGAAATTTTCGATCCTTCGAGATTCCTGTCACCGAAAGTGAAGGCTTTTGTCGGGCAAGCCTGAACGCAGGCAGGTTGCACTTCTCCGTCGCGCAGTTCGCGGCCTTCGTTTTTGGCAACAAGTTTTTTCTCCTGTATCCTCTGAACACAGAATGAACATTTTTCAACAACACCTCTCTCCCTGACAACAACATCGGGATTGAGAACCATTTTACTTATATCATCATTAAAGTTATAGTCGAATTGATCGTTGTTCACATATCTGTACCAGTTAAATCTTCTTACACGGTACGGACAGTTGTTCATACAGTAACGTGTTCCGATACAGCGGTTATAAGCCATTGTATTCAGACCTTCCTTACTGTGAGGTGTCGCAGCTACCGGACATACATTCTCACAAGGGGCATTATCGCCATGCTGGCACATAACCGGCTGGTGAAATACTTCGGGATTTTCAGACTCAACATCTTTATTTACCCCGTCACCGTCGGTTGAATAGTATCTGTCTAACCTTATCCAGTGCATTATCCTGCGATTCTTCACCTCTTCTTTGCCGATAACTGCGATGTTATTCTCGGCCTGGCAGGCAACTATACAGGCATTACATCCGATACATTTATTAAAATCAACACTTAATCCCCAGCGTGCACCCGGTCTGTCGTGCTCAGGGTACATTGTTGTCAATTCCTCAAGCAACTCGTGATGATCTTCATTTCCGGCTTTCGGATCCTTTTTGTATTCTTCTAAGGTCGTTTCCTTAACAATATGCCTTCCTTCCATCGAATGATGAGTTTGGGTGGAAACAAGCTCATAGGTTGCCCCGGTTTTTTCAATCGTTCCACCGTTAAGGGTATATTGTCTTGTGTTGTTTTTCGGTTTAGCAAGCGGATAAGCGTTCTTACCTATTCCGTCTGCAACTTTTCCCGCTTTAGTTCTTCCGTAACCCAGTGCAATGGAAACAGTCCCCTTTGGTTGTCCGGGTTGTATAAGTACCGGTAATTCAAGACTTCCGTTAACTTTTACAACATCATTCTGCTCAAGTCCAAGCTCCTTTGCATAATTCGGAGAGACAGCAACGTAGTTATCCCAGACTGTTTTTGATATCGGGTCGGGAAGTTCCTGTAACCAGGGATTGTTTGCAAAATTTCCTGCTCCGACTGCAATTGTTTCGTAGAGGACAATCTCAACGCCCTTGCTTTTTTCTACTTCACCGAGTTTACTTCCGGCCCTGTCGAAGAAGGTGAAATCATAAACAGGACACTCCTGACTGTCGGGTCCGGGTTCAAAAACTCCTCTTTGCAGTGAATGGTTCCAGAAATCGTTGAATGAGAGAAATTCGGTTTGCTTTCCGTAAAGATTTTCTTCCCAGAACTTCCTGACGTATGAATGATAGTCACCTTCAATACCTGCCCACTTCATCAGGCTTGCCTGAGCTTGTCTTGTGTCGAATATTGGACGGATTGTCGGTTGCATAAGACTGTAAAAGCCTGTATATGGTTCGGCATCGTCCCACGATTCAAGATAATGATTGTCAGGACAAACATATTTGGCAAGAGATGCCGTTTCGTCGTTTTTTTGCGATAATGCAACGGTTAATCCTACTTTTTTAAGTCCGCTGACAAACTTAGCGCTGTTATAATAATCGTAAGCCGGATTTACATTGTGCATAAGCAATGCTCCGACCTGACCGTTGTTCATCTCTTTTACCAAAGCTTCAAAAACCCTGTCGTCACCCTGCTTTGTTAGAAGCTCTCTTTCAAATTCAAGTGTGGTACCAAGGTTTGCAAGCAGGAAGTTAATAGCATTAACAATTGCCTGGATGTAAACATCATTAGTACCTGAAATAATCAGCGACTTAGAAGGATTATAAAGTAGTTCTTCTCCGAGTTTTTCAATCTTAACGGGTGATTTTCCAACACTGACAGTCGGCTGATTCGATTTTTTTGCAAGATAATTATAGAGGTTCAGAAGTATTACCTTTTCATCCGACGGTTTAATCGGAAACCTTTTATCGGCATTACTTCCTGTAACCGACATATATGATTCGAACTGGTAATGCTTCGACATTTTTTTTCTGCCGTTTGTCAAATCCCTTGTCTTGGCGTACTGGGCGGCAAATTCGACAGGAGATAACCAGTTGCCGAGGAAGTCGGCATTAAAACTGACAATGATATCCGCATTGTCGAAATGATACGAAGCGATGTTATCTTTTCCGAATGTCAGTTTGTTAGCCTCTCTCATTGCCGAGTACGAAATGGCATCGTAATAAACCACTTCAGTAGTCGGGTACTTTGTTTTGAAATCTTCAAACAGTTTTTTTGTTGACGGGCTGATTACCGATGCCGAAAGAATAACTATCTTTTGATTGGCAGCGGCTGCCTTGTCAAGTCCGGCAATAATTTCTTTATCAACGGTTGCCCAATCGGTTTTGTTTCCGCCTTTCAGTGGAAACTGCTGCCTAGCACCGTCGTAAAGGCTAAGAACCGATGCCTGAACCCTGGCACTTGTTCCGCCCGGAGTTATTGACGAAAGCTCATTTCCTTCGACTTTAATAGGCCTTCCTTCACGTACCTTAATAACTACGCTGGCAAAGTCGTGCCCATCATAAAATGTTGATGCGTAATGATTTGCAACGCCGGGAATAATCTCTTCCGGTTTTTGAAGATAAGGAATAGCTTTCCTGACCGGAACTTCGCAACTTGAAGCCACGGCTGCATATCCTACTGAGAAACCGAGCATTTTCAAAAAGTCGCGTCTGTTGGCCTTTACACCCGATTTAACTTCCGATTCAGTTAAACCATCTGTTGAAAACTCCGGTTCCGATACTTTCCGTACCTGATCCTGATTTTTTACTTCAAGTAATTCTTCGGTACTTTTCCAGTATTTTTTCATATATGATAAATGTAATAATCTTTATAAAATTCTAATTATTAATAATGACATGCGGAACAATCGGTTCCGCCGATATCTTCAACAGTAACACCTGCCCTCTTTCCTTCTTTTATCTCCTGATGGTATTCTTTGAAGTTCTTGTAATAATCGTTTTCCTTAAACTGAACATTTGTTCTTCTGTGGCAGTCAAGACACCAACCCATACTTAAAGAGTTGACCTGAGCTACTTTATCCATCTCCTCAACTTTACCATGACACTCCTCGCATTCACGTTTTCCTGCATTCACGTGCTGTGCATGACTAAAGAAAACATGGTCGGGGAGGTTATGAACCTTGATCCATTCAATCGGTTTTTTCTCTTTCCAGGATGTAAGAACCTTGGCAATCTCAGCCTCACCTGTTTGAGTTCCTTTTTTTACAACATTATGACAATTCATACAAACATCCGTTCCCGGAATGCCTGCGTTTTTGCTGTCTTGTGCCGAGAAGTGACAATATTCACAATCTATCTGATTTTGACCTGCATGCACCTTGTGTGAGAACCAGACAGGCTGGTCGGGTGAGTATCCCTGCTGTCTTCCGAGCTGGGCAGCCTCAACGTAAACTATCTCACCGATAACAAACAGGGCTGTCAGTATAATTATATAATGAATGAATTTCGCCTTGATGATTTTTGTTAACCCGAGATCAATCAGAGAAATGAAAAGCAACGCCAGAAATATATAAAAGGTTGTTTTTGTATTTCCCGGGCCGTAGGTTTCCTGATGAGAGGTTACCGTTGTTTTAGGTTTCTCTCCTGTTTCGCCTGCTGCGGCTGTCTTTGCTGCCTCTTCTCCTGAAGGCTCTTTGTAATATTTGACATATTCGAGGATTGCCTTTATCTGTTCATCAGAATAATTGTGGTCAGGCATAGGAATTTTATACTCGTCAAAAATCTTTACGGCATCCTTGTCACCTTCTTTCACCATTTTTTGTGAGGCACGGATAAAGTTTATAAGCCATTCTTCATCATATTTTTCAGTAATACCTTTAAGGTCGGGGCCGACAAGTTTTCCCTTCCCGATTGTATGGCAGGCGGCACAGGTTTTCCACTCTTCAGGTTCCTTAACAGTCTTGCCTGCACCGGCAGTTGAGGCTGCAGGTTTAACCTTGTCACCTTTTATGTATGCCAAAAGTCCCTTTATCTGGTCATCTGTCAGATTGTTATCCGGCATAGGGATTTTATACTCGTCAAAAATCTTTACGGCATCCTTGTCACCTGCTTTCACCATCTTTTGTGAAGCGCGGATGAAGTTAATGAGCCATTCCTCACTATATTTGTCGGTAACACCTTTTAAATCAGGCCCGACAAGCCGTCCTTTCCCGATTGTATGACAGGCGCTACACACACTCCATTCGGGCGGTGCATCCTGTGCCTGTACTGTAAAATATAGAAAAAACGCTAAAATAAATGAGACGGGGATAATAAAGAATTTATGTTTCATCTCTGGGTAAATGTTATAATTCATTTAATATCTGAAAGTTAATTAAAAGAAATAATTCGATTTCTTAATTTTAAAGCGCAAAAGTATAAAAAGTTTTTTATTTAAGTAATTAAATACCAAAATTATTTTTAACAATTATTAACAAAGTTTTAACTTTTATTTAATAATAAGGGATAGAAAGGGTAAAAAAAATATGAAAAACAGATTTTCAACCTGCAGGGATTGCGCCGCAAACTCCTGGACTGCCCCTGCAGGTTGTAAATTTTTTATTTGTGTATTATCAGCAAAGGTATTTCCCCCGAAGATGAAATCTTATTTGTAACACTGTTACTGAAAAGTTTTCCTATCAGGCTTGCACGGTCGTCAATGAAGGCCAGTAATCCGGCACCGTTTTCTCTTACGAATTCCGTGATTCCTTTGGCAACATTATCATTTTTCTCGTAGTGGAATGAATGTTTAACCTCTGATAATAATCCTGAAAGTTTCTCCTCAAAATATGCAACAGGCGGTTTTGTCTCTTTGTAAATATTCAAAATAAAAAGTTCGGAGCCGAAGCTTTTAATGATTTCCGCAAGCATCCTGAATTGCTTCTCCGATTTGCACTCAGTTACCCTTGTTGCAAAAACAACTTTTTGCGGGTATTTGAATACTGCATTTTCGGGAATGACAAGTACCGGATATTGCGACAACCGTACCAGCCGGTCAAGGTCGCTCTCCAACAGGAGTTCTTTAAAAGGATTTGCTCCTTTTGTACCCATAACGATTAAATCAATCGGTTGCTCCGAGTTAAGTTTCTCAACCACATCCACCAGATCGCCCTGTTTTGATAACAATTCGATTTTCAGCTTTTTTGCACCGGGAATTTGCAGGATTTGTTTATACTCCGACTGCAAATCCTGTTCCGAAAATCGTGAAAGTACCTCCTCATAGTTTAGCATTTGTGCCATTCCTGTTTTTGGTATGGAATAAGCATTTAGCAATTTGAACGAATATTCATCCCCGATATTTTCAAGGTAAACTTTTAAGAATCCGGTTATTGCTTTCCGTGATGTCTCCGAAAAATTTGTAAGTAAAACGACTGTTTTCATATTCCAAAGGTTTAAGTTGATTTTTAAAGCCATAAAGGTAAGAAAAAATATTGAATTATGCAAGCCGGATTGAGGAAAGATGAATTAACCCTAAAAATCAAAATCCTGACAATGATCAGCATAATGAAAGAAAACCGGTTAGAAATCAAAATCCATAAAAATTTAAACTCCATTCTAAATAATCAATTTTAATTTCAAAAATTATTGAAATACAGATAGATATGACTGTCTTGTGATTACTGCCGACGGCAGATTTATCCATTTTAAAATTATTATTGCCTGAAACTCTGTTTTCGTACAAAGGAATTTGTATTTTTACAAGCGCAACAACCCGTGCTGTGACATAACTGTAAGTATAAGTAATCATTGTTGATAATGTCCGGAGGAATGAAAAAGCTGCTTTACTTGTTAATTCCGATTCTTACCGTTTTATCGCTGAAAGCTCAAAAGAGTCTTCCCGATTCGATAACTGCATATTATACCGAAGAAAAGATTACTCTCGACGGTAAACTCTCCGAAGCGTGCTGGCAGAAAGCTGTAAAAATCAGTAATTTTACTCAGAGGGAGCTTTACGAAGGTGAGCCTGCAACCGAAAAAACTTCAGTCGCGATTGTATATAATAAAAATGTAATGTATATCGGATTTTGGGGATATGATGATGAGCCTGATAAAATTGTGGCGCAGAAAATGAACCGTGATTTCAAATGGAGTACCGATGATAATTTTGAAGTTATTATCAGTACTTTTAACGACAACCGTAACGGTTACCTTTTTGTCACAAATCCCAACGGAGCCAGAGCCGACGTCCTGATTTCCAATGAAGGTGAAGGGTTTAACAAAAGCTGGAACGGGGTATGGGACGTTGCAACTACAATAACGGATCAGGGGTGGTTCGCCGAAATAATGATTCCGTTTTCAACATTGAAATTCAAAAAAGCTGAAAATCTGGTCTGGGGAATAAATTTTGAAAGAAATATCAGACGGAAAAAGGAGCAGATAATGTGGCAGGGATGGTTCAGGATTTATGAGATCGAGAAGATATCACAGGCAGGGAAACTGACAGGGTTAAACAATATTAAAGCCAAGAATAAGGTAGAGCTAAAGCCCTATATCTCAGGCGGGATGGAATCGGATGAAAAAGGAAACTGGAAGGAGAGATTCAAAATAGGCGGGGATGCAAATATTGATGTTACACCTACCTTAAAACTAAACCTCACGGTAAATACTGATTTTGCACAGGTTGAATCTGACAGGGCACGTATTAATCTTTCACGCTTTTCGCTTTATTATCCTGAGAAACGACAGTTTTTTCTTGAGGCTAAAGACCTGTTCCAGATGAATGTGGGGCACCGGAATCAGGTTTTTTATTCCAGAAGAATCGGTATTCAGGATCGGCAGGAGGTTCCCATCATCGGCGGCGCCAGGATTTTTGGCAAGCAAAACAGGACAAATATCGGAGCGATGTCAATACAGACTGTCGCAAAAGATTCCATACTTACAACAAATTATTCTGTGGTAAGAGTGAAACAGGATGTCGGTAACCAGTCGAGTGTGGGAGGTATTGTTACATCAAAGTTTCTTAACGGCCGTCATAATGTGGTTTACGGTGCGGATTTCACATATTCCACCTCAAAGCTTTTCAACGACAAAAATCTTATCATAAACGGTGCTTTTGCACAGTCGCAAACAAGCGATTCGGTCAACAATACAAATTCGTCATACAGTTTTTCTCTTTCCTATCCCAACGATATTGTCGAATATGATCTTGCGGTTGTTGGCATTCAGCAAAATTTCAATCCTGAAATGGGATTTCTGCGCCGTGATAATTACAGAATGTATTATACCGAGTTGCAGTTCAACCCGCGTCCCAAATTTTGGCCTTTTTTCAGAAACCTGAATCTCAAGCCATTGGATGTAAACTATTATGTAAATGAAAAGACCAACAAGCTTGAAAGTATTTTCTATGAGTTGCGTCCGTTCGGGTTTGTTACGAAGAGCGGCGAGGTTAGCGAGTTTAATGTTCAGTGGCTTTTTGATAAACTGGATAAACCTTTTGAATTGCTTGATACTGTGATTATTCCTGTCGGTGAATACTGGGACCAGAGATGGGAAGTGCAGTTTGAAACATTTCAGGGGAGGAAACTTTCGGGTGAGTTTTTTGTCAACTGGGGTGATTTTTATACCGGACGGCGTACAAGGCTCTCAACGGCAGCTAATTATAGTGTTAACAAACACTGGAACCTGTCAGCCGAATGGAGCAGGAATTATCTCTATTTTGATATTCTTGATTTTATTACCGATGAGGTGGGCGGCAGGGTAATCTATGCCTATAATCCTAAGCTGAACACAAGTCTATACGGGCAATGGAATAATGAAGATGATGAAATTTTACTGAATTACCGGATTAACTGGATACCAAAAATCGGAAGTGATTTCTATTTTGTGATTAACCAGGTTATCGAAACAGGGCACAATACTTTTAAGTTTACTCAAACAACAATACTTGCCAAGCTGATTTGGAGATTTGCAATGTAGGGTCTATTTATCCTTCAATGTTTCGGGAACATCCGATTTGCTTATGCCCATAATGGCATCTGCACGGACAAAACCAATCAGACCTTTATGTTTTATTGCCCAGCACTGGTCGCCGGGGATATATTTATACAGCATCACAATGTCATTAACTTTAAGTTCCACTCCAAGACTTTTTGATCTTTTATCCGGCTTCGACCTCATAGTTGTTGATTGTATAACCTTACCGGGTGTAGGGTTGTCTCCGATTTTATATTCCTCGCCAATTAAGTATTGCTGCAAAATCATTACCTGTTGTTGCTTCTCATCAATTTGTTTTTGAAGGTAATCTATCTCATCCTGAATAACCTTGAGACTATCCTGATATGCTTTTATTTTTTCCGAATTCTGAGCTGATGAGTCCAGGAACATAAATGTCAAAACAAAAGGAAGTAATGACATTAAGCCTTTATGAATAGTTTCCGACTGAATTATTTTTGAGTTCATTTTTTAGTTTATTTAATGTAATGTCAATTATTATTTTACTGGTATTAAATAATATTGCGGTGCAAAGGTATATATTTTTAATATAAAATGCAGTATGGTTTTCGGTTAAAAATATTTATGTGCAAATCATCAAATTGTTATTTAACCCGCCTTATGCCTTTTGAGTTTTATAAATTATGAATTAGTGGTTTAGGCGTGAAAAGCCCTGTTTAGCGCAATTTGCCGTGTATTCCCGTTAAAAACTCAGCTTAATCCCACCGAGAAATGTTGAGATGTTAAAGTCGGTAGAGTTTTTATTAAAATTCAGATAGTAGATATTGGTCATTGAATATTTCTGCCAGGAGAAATACAGATATAACCTGTTCTTTGACAGTGAAGTATTGAGGTTAATACCGTACCAGTAGTTTATTTTATTGTGGCTGTTGTAAACAATAAAAGCATCATCATCAACAAAATCCATTGCTTCGCCATAAAGCATAAACGGTTCAATCCATAACGATTTGAAAAGCCTTGCACCGATCTTGGATTTATAAATAAAACCGGGGTTATAATCCTGTATATCACCGGCAATTATATATTTTACCTCTCCTCCGATATAAAGCTCCGTATTTCCGAGAGGATACCATATTGCCCCAATGGAGGGTATATACTGTGTGCCTACAATTGTATCAAAATATGAGACGGTAGCCGTTACCGTAAAATCAAAATTTGATATGCTTTTGCCGAATTTTACAAAACCGGCAAAGCCATTCAGTTTATCGGAGTATAAATACTTGCTTTGATTACCTCCGTGTCCCTGTCCGGGATTCTGTATTGCATCGGGGTTCGGTGCTTCAAGTTTGGTATTTATATAATGAAAGGCAGCTTTAAAACCGGTTCCCTTTGAAATATGCCGGTTAACCGAGATGTAATATTGAAACTGCCTTATGTTTTCATCAAATAAAGTGTCATACAATTCATTATTTGATACTCTGTACCTGCCACTTAAATAGCTGAACCCCTGGAATAAGGTATAGTTATTCTTTATGAAACCGGTCAGGTTTAAATCGGAATACCACAGATTATTCAATATTTTTTGATTTAAAATATCACCGTCTTCAATATCAGCTTTGTAATCATCTATTATGTAATATTTGTATTCTGCGCCGATACCATTGACAATCAGCCTTTCATGGTAAATATTGAGTTTCTTTTGCATATCCGGCGGCAAAGTGTTTCCATATACCCTCGCATCCTCATACATTCCTGAAAAAAGATAGGAATAATACAGATATTCCCGGGCAAGGACATCTTTAGGCGTCTCTTTCAAAACCTTTTCAAAAAACTCAACCGCTTTCCGGTACTTTTTCAACTGATAATATGCAACCCCCATTCTGTAGCGCAGATAGTAGAAATCTATACCCTTTTCCAAAGACTTTTTTCCCGCCTCAATGAGTTTTTTCCATTCGCCCTGTTCATAGTAAGCATAAGTGCCGGCATCAACGGAAAGTGTATTAATCTTTTCCTGAGCCGAAACCGAGGTAATGGTAAAAACAATAATGAGCAATGTGAAAATCAGTTTTTTCTTTCGCATCTTCCTTCCTCTTTATTTCCGTTTGAAAAAACAATACTTTTGATTCCCTTGCGGTCAATTAAAATCTCAAATTCCACAGACCTGACTTTTTTTGAGAAAACATAATTCTCAACAACCGATTTTAATTTTGCCCTTGACGGTGATAATTCATTATCAAGATACTCATATTTTACCCTGTATTTTGATCTCAAAAAGAAATGGAAAGGCGCAATAAAATCCTGTAAAAACAACAGTCCGCCTCTGAAAGACTGATTAACGGGAAGTTTGTCGGGCATTTCGAGTCCCTGATAGTATCCTGTTTGCACTTTGTAAAATGCAAGATAGAACCTGAAAAGGTCGGAGTTTCTGTTTCCTACAAAATTTTTAAAGTAGTGAATGGTTCCGTCGTTGTAGAAATAGGCAAATGAGTTGGTCTCTTCACAGTGAATATATGAATTGTTATATACATCTGTTCTGACTTCCCAGCTTACATCCGTTTCTTCCTCATTGTTAACACAGGTAAATTTCAATGTCTGACCCGGAATAAAATGCAAGGCTTTTTTCAAAAGCTCATTTACATGAATATTTGAAACAATATCGCCTTCTTTCGGCTTGTCAAACGATTTCAGTTTAAAACCTGATCCGGTCTTCAGAATGAAATGACTTAAAGGATAATCCAGCGTCTCCGACCCTACAAAAGGTGTGGCCTGCATCTGGAAATGAAGGTGCGGATACGGCGAACGTCCTGAATTGCCGCATAATGCCAGTACCTGGCCTTTTTTGACATATTCTCCCTTCGACACTTTTATCGAACCCGGCTTTAAATGACTGAGTTGCGAAAACAACAATTCGGTATGCTTGATTACTATTGAGTTTCCCCAGTTTTGATTTATGTTTATGTCACCCACGTCATTATCGTCAATCCCGTCTGTTATCTCCTGAATGTATCCTGAAGCCGGGGCAAGTACCTTTTTGCCGTAACAGTAATAATCGGTCAGTTTCGTACCGTCACCCGAAAACTGACTTTTCTTGTCATCCTCAACAACGAAATCCCAGGCGTGTTTCCAGTCGCCTTTATGAGTGTAATCACCGCTATGTCCCTGCATAACAGTCCATTCTCCCCAAAAAGGAAGTGAGACGGGGAAGTATTGTTGTTCGAGAAAACGCTCGCTTGCATTTTTGTAGAAATAGAGATTTTTTTCGGGAGAATACTGCTGTACGAAAACCTCGGATAACCGGTTTTTTTTGTTAATTCGGAGTTTTAACGAATATAAAAATAGAAGAACAATAATGTTGAAGGGCAATGAATAAATTGAAAGTCCGAATGTGATGAAAATCCGGTTCAGGCTCAGAGTCATAAGAACCACAATCGGCAGAAGCAGTATTATCCATAAATATGAGTACTTTGAAGGAACAACGAAAAATCCTCCAAGTGCAATTGAGGTCAGGATAAAGTTAAAACCTATATAGTTGTAACTCAGGGCTGTGATATCGGCACCGATAATCTGATAAAAATAGTAGGCTGTAAAAAATCCCAGCAGCGAAAGTGTAAAAGCAATTCTTGAATAGAATAAAAGCCCGATGGCTATCAATATTCCCGATAAAACATTATATTGGAAAAATATGGCTCCGAGCGACAGAAAATATACTTTTATTGACTGGATAAAGTCAAGATTGTTCCACCAGTTATAAAGGTCAACCAGACTTTTGCCTCCTATCAGATAAAGTTCATTGGCGGTATATAGCCCTCTTTCGCTCACACCGAGTGCTCCGAAATCGTATCCTGATAAAGCAACTATCCATATTCCGAAAAGAAACGGAATGCTGAGGAAAGGAAGACCGTATTTGCCGAAAACACCCTCCAGGGTTATAGTGATAAAAAATGTCAGTATCGAAATAATAAAAACAATAACAAACAGCTCGATACCGGGCTGGTACCAGAGTCCTGTCCCCAGTCCGACCAGCAGACTGTTAAAACCGTATGACCCTTTTATGGTGTTTATCCGGCTATAACCCAGTCCGAAAGCAAGACCGTTTGAAACCAGAATCGCCATCAATCCTGAAAGTCCGGCATATAAATCAAAAAAGCTGACAACCAGCAATATGACAGCGAATATTTTGTTGTCGGAAAAGAAAATCTGGGAATAGCTGTTCAGTATTCCTTTTGTGAAATTCCGTATGTTTGCCGTACTTGTCAAAGTTTTAAATACTCCAAATTATATGATTTCTTAAATCTGTTCCACAAAACAGTCAAAACACTTGTCAATAATGTAATACCGATAAACCAAACTGTAATTTCAGCCAAAGATTGTGTTTTATACAACGATGTTGCGATATTACCAATTAATAACCATTGAATTATATAAATAACCGTCACATTTTTACCGAGCCATTTAAGATACCTGAATATCATTGTGTCGCCTGCTTCATTTTCCGACAACGAAGCAACTGATGTCAAAAGGGCGATGAACGATAATGCCCACAGAAAGAAAACAACCCCATGTGTGTAGTATTCTTTCAAATTGTGTGAAACTTCAGTTGCATAACCGGCAGTAAAGATAAACAAAACACCTGAAACTGCGGTTAGAATCAATTTGTTCTTTACTGTTATTTTATCTTCATAACTCACTTCAAACAATCTGAAAGCATAGCCTGTCAAAGGATAAGCCAGCCAAGGAATCAACGGAAAATATGCCCATTCCTGTCCGCCGGTGAAAAATGCCGTAATATAACTTGAGACTCCTGTAACGGGTTCTTCCCTGTTAAGAAAGGTACTAAGAGCAGCAATTCCAATGGCAATTAAAAAATAATAAATCCGGTTTTTCCTGAATATGACGGATAACAGAGCTATTACAATCAGACTCATTCCTGCGAGGTGCAGAATATCAACACCGAAAATATATTGCCCGATATTTATCTGCCATCCTTTGAACAGAACATTGTATATGAGATGAAGATTAAGGCCGATATTGAGAATAATTCCGGCGACAAATAGTTTTATCCCGCGTTTTATCAGAAATACAGGTTTTTTATTGGAGTAAGCAACGAGATACCCCATCACAGTCATAAAAACAGGGGCGGCAGGCACACCTCCGAGAAACAACGATATTTTACCGATTAAGCTGTCATATAAATCCTGTTGGGCAAAAAGTTCCATAATATGCACCTGTATCATCAAAACAACAGCCAGCCCTTTCAATAAATCGGGTGTCCCTATTCGTTTTTTACTCGTCATTAATTATTCTTCCGTTATCACATCTTTATGCATCAGCGAAATACCACCGTTCTCAGGTAAATACTTCATCTCCCAATCCCCCATCTAAAAATCTATCTATCTCAAGTATTCGGGTACTCTTTCCAATTGCTCGAAAGTCTTTTTTGTCTCATTTTCTCTGATAATGTGAGTATTTCCATCAGTGTCAATCAGTATTACATTTGGTCTGAAAGTGATGAATTGCAGCCATTGCGTCATATTGTAAGCACCAATCCGGCTAATAACAACGTGGTCGCCTTTATTCAGCAAAGGAAACTGTATGGCAGCTCTGATAACATCAATATTCATACAAAGAGGCCCGTAAATCGTAGTATCCTCGGTGTGGTGGGTTGTCTCTTGTGCAGGAACGATATTATGTTCATACCAGAATGAGGTGAACAGCATATTAACACCGATATCAATTATTGTAGAGCGTCTTCCGTCTGCGAGACGTTTGTTGGCGAGGACGGTTCCGAGCAGATAGCCTGCATCGTCAATTAGAGCTCTACCCGTTTCGAGGAACAGTGTCGGCAGATGTTCAGGGTCAATTTCGGAATTTATAAGTGCATTTGTAATTGCTTCGGCATAATCGTCGAATGAGGGGCATGTATCGGTTCCCGGTAAATATGCACCTTTAAGAGTGTTTTTCGATGCGAAACCGCCACCCATATCAATATATTTGATTTTATGTCCGTATTTTTTATCCACCCTTACCGCAAGTTCTGCAAGTTTGTATGCGGCAACACCGTAAGCATTTGGTGTCATAATATATGTGCCGATATGAGTATGCAAGCCTACAAGGTCAACCTTGTCGTTAAGCATTATCCTGTTAAGGGCATTCCAGGCTTCACCGTTTTCGTAGTTAAAACCGAATCTGTCCCATTGCGGATAAATGCCTGTATCCATATTAACCCTGATAGCGAGTTTGGGAGTTTCTTCCATCTTGTCGGCAAGGTTCAGAATGAGATAAAGTTCGTCGAAATGGTCAATATGAATCAGCGAACCGTTTTTTATGGCTTTAATAAGGTCTTCCTCACTTTTGTCGGGTCCGTTAAAGATAATATTCGAACCCTGAACCCCATTATCAATAGCTTTGTCATACTCAAAACCCGAGACTACTTCGGCCCAGGAACCAAGCTTGTGATACAATCGGCAAACGGCGTTGAGATAGTTCGTTTTATATGACCATGCAAACTGTACCTTCGGATATCGTGTTGTGAATGCCTGTTTTGCCTTATTATATGTCTCCCTGATAGTTTTTTCGGATATTGCATACAGGGGTGAACCATATTTTTCGAGCAACTTGCTTACAGGTATATCATCAATTTCGGAAATGATATTTATTTTGCTTTTCGGGCCGAATTTGTGTGAAACACCTGTGTTTATTTTTGTAATTATCGGCCTCTCATATTTTTGTCTTTTCATAATAATCGTTTTTATAATTCTCCGTTAATAGATAATTTTTCAAACTGATGGATATCTCCAATCAGGTCATACGAATAGCGGATAAACATTTTCCCCACTTCATAACTTTCAAAAGGTTTGACATCCGCCCCAAGCGCAAGTTTAACGAGCGCCTCCGGTAAATTTTGTCCGGCAGCAACTGCGAGATATACCCAGGCCGGAATACGCGGGTTTATCTCAATCATATAATAGTCATTGTCAACGGTTTTAATCATCTCCAGCTCCATACCGCCGCGCCATTTCGTTTTGGAGATAAGGTCGGATGTAATCTCCAGCATATTCTTGTCGCTGAGAGTGATTCCACCCCAGGCTTTGCCTTTGTCTGTAATATACTGCTTTCGCATCGGTACAGCACCGATTGTGTTTCCTTTGCCGTCGCCGAGTGCAACCACGTTAACCTCCGTCCCTCTTACAAAATCCTGTATGATAACCGGCACACCCCACTTTGCACTTATCTTGTTAAAATGATTGGTGACCTGCTCTTCGTTATAGGCAATATATGCATCATAAAACTTCCCTTTTACAAGTACCGGATATTTAAACTCATACTTTATTTTCTGAATATCCCAATGAGTTGTGATGTCTTTACTGTAAGGTACTTTAATTCCGTATTTCTTTCCGAAAAAAGAAAGATTCGATTTTTGCCGTTCTTCAAATTGCTCTATTGTCGGTAAAAAAGTGGAAATCCCCATATCTTTGAGCTTTTTTTCCGACTTCATAAAAGTAAACAGCTCCGCATCAAAATTCGGAATCAGAACATCAATATTTTCAATTGAGTTTATGTGTGCAATTCTGTCCATCAAAGCATCAGAGCCGACTGAAGGATAAGGTATCTGATATGCCTTGTCAACGAGCTCTTTCATATAAATCCCGGGTTCAAGATTTTCATAGGCCAGCCCGATTATCCTGGCGTCAAACGCCTCTGACTCTCTGATTCCTCTGATTACCGGAACACCCGGTCCGGGATTATCGGTGTTGTTCAGTCCGGTAACCGCAACCGTTATTTTTCTCTTTTTCATAATCAGGCCTCAGCTTCTATTAAATTGAATTGCTTTAACATACTGATGAAATCAAAGTAATTGTTTTCAAAAGTGTCGGAATCAATTTCATATTTTTGTAGTATGAAATCCGAAATCTCTTTTTGATCATTACCCTCTTTAAGTAGTGTAAGTATCTCAACACCAATCTGGTTTAAAGAGTATGATTCGCCTGTTGTCGGGTCGAAAACAAATCCCGAATCACTTATTGCAATATCTTTTTTAATGTTCATAATGCTTTGTTTTGTATTTTTCGAAAAATTCAGGAGGCAAAAGTATAGTTTAAAAATGAACGGAATATTATAAAATTTGGTAAAAATGTTATAATTTTTTACCTTTGTTGACTGTTTAACATTTTTTATAACTTTTTGTTATGAAAGAGGCACTATTTTACGACAGGTTGTATGGAGAGGATGTAAAATGTACTTTATGCCCTCATAATTGTGTTATAAAAGACGGACGTAGAGGTATTTGCAGAGTAAGGAAAAATGATGACGGTAAACTGATTTCCGAAAATTACGGGAAGATATGTTCCACACATTTCGACCCCATTGAGAAAAAACCGTTATATCACTATTTCCCGGGTAAGATTATTTTTTCGGTCGGCAGCCTCGGATGTAACCTGCATTGCAAGTTTTGCCAGAATTATGAAATATCCCAGACAAGTGTAAAAGATTATATTCCCTTACCCGATTCTTCTCCTGAAAGAATTGTTAGTCAGGCATTGCAGCGTAAAGATAATTTCGGTATAGCATACACATATAACGAGCCTGTTGTATGGTATGAGTTTATGCTTGATACGGCAAAACTTGCACATAAAGAGGGTTTGAAAAATGTTATGGTTACAAACGGGTTTATCAATCCCGTACCGTTAGAAGGTTTGCTCCCGTTTATTGATGCTTTCAGTGTTGACCTTAAAGCTTTTACAGATGAATTTTATAAAAATTATACACTGTCGAGGTTGGAACCTGTGCTGAAAAGCATAAAAATCATTAAAGATTCCGGAAAGCATATAGAACTGACAAACCTTGTGATTACCGAGACCAATGATGATGTGCGTGAGTTTATGAAAATGACGGACTGGATAGCCGGAGAGGTTGGTGAAGATACCGTGCTTCATATTTCACGATATTTCCCAATGTATAAACTGAACAAGCCTGCTACCGATGTGTCGAAATTGTTGAATTTGTACGAGATTGCCAGACAGAGACTTAAATATGTTTTCGTTGGAAACGTCAGAACAGGGGAGGGGCAGGATACTGTTTGCCCCGGATGTGGCAAAACGGTAATTTCAAGGATGGGATATTTTACCGAAGTAACTGGTATTGACGGCAACGGAAGGTGCACCGGGTGCGGTGAAAAGATTTTATGTGATGATTGTATTTGATAATAAT
>CAYOZZ010000247.1:0-2245 GCA_964408535.1 uncultured Bacteroidales bacterium
AGCGAATTTGAAAATACAAATCCGGCAGCGAAAGCGACAATTCCAACAATAATACTAATTATTACTACCATAATATTTTACATTTTTACAGAAGGTAGTTGATGAAAAAAAAAATACCCGCAAAATTCATCGAGCCAGTAAACCCCAGCTAGACAGGATTAGGTTAGCCGGATTTTTCGGGCTTCCACTGTCCCTGAACTAACAGAGATTCTGCCGAAGCAGAATGAGGCCTGTCCTAGAAATCCCTGAGCATCACCTTAATGTGTAAATGTTGAGTTTACAAACATTATTTGAATTTATGCGGGTAAATTGTATTGAGCACACTGCTCAAAATATTTTCAAAGAACTTGCTTTTAATCAATCTTCAGATTCTCAGTAAGAACCAAATCAATATCTTTTATTTTTTCTGCTAACTCCTTATCAACATTCAAAAGTTCATTTTCTTTCTTTAAAGAATTAGTTGCATATTCCAACGCTGCCATCGCCAACAAATCCTGCTTATCGTTAAATGCGTAATTACTTGAATAATCCTTTATTGTATTATTTAACGTTTGAGCAGCTTTTCTTATTATCTCTTCATCCTCTCTTGTTATTGTCAATCTGTATGGCCTGTCGGCAATTGTTACTGATATTGTAAATTCGTTCATTAAAATCTGTAATTAATTAATTGTTTAAAAGCCCTATACACGTGTCAATTTCCCGCACAAGTACATCTATTCTCTTTTTTACATCAACTGTTCCTTCTTCCGGTTTAACAGATTTTGCAATTTTTAACATTGCATTTTGTTCATTTAGCTTTTCAATTAATTTATTTTGTTCTTCAATTGTTTTACTTAACTCTTTTTGTTTATCAATTAAGTCTGAATATTGATTTTTCAGCGAATTATGTCTCTCAATTAGCTTTCTGACTTTCCTGTTAATATCATCAACTAATCTGGTTGCATCTTCCATCGAAATATCAATATTTTAGACTACCTATTCAACTTTAAAGATTATTCAGCCTGCAAAAATACCGAAATAATGCCTTTTATGCAAATTTTCTTTTTATTTTATTGTGGCCGGAATTTGAATAATCTCCGCAATTGTCCTGATGCCGGTTGTTTTATCAAGAATAATGTGCCGGAATAAGCCGGCAAAAAAAAACTACCGGTTATTTATCGGATTTTTTATTTTGAAACTTTTTTCTATTGGATGGGGATTATTTTTACAGGGTTAACCTCTATTTTTTCAACCTTAAATGTTTTGCTGAAGTATTTACCTTTTTGACCAAGCAATCTCTTCCCGGGACCTGCGGTTTCTGCAATAAGATAGTTGTTGCCGTGATAGCGTACGTAATTCAGTGATTTTTCTTTTGTTTTTGTCCTGATTGCAGTCAGGATATGTTTTCTTTGTACAAGAAAGATAATATCCTGACTGTCAATGAGCCAGATTAAAATTCCTGCAAAGAAAATGGCTTTTGAATCGCAATCACCATAACCGTCAATCAGTAGTTTTGGTGGAGGATTTACCCCTCCGCAATATTTATTTTTGTCATTGCATTGCGGTACTGCGTACGGAATATCCTGCACAAATCGCATCGCCATCTCAATTCTGTTTTTTCGTGTATCTTGATTCCGCTTTTGCAAAACTTCGACTATCATTCCGGCAATGGGTCTGCAAAATGATTTGGCGTAATAATTGATAACGGCACTTTTGTCAGGTTCAACGGTATTATCATTAAGTAAGAAAAGCCCGTTCCTTATAATCTGCATATTCCTTGCTTTTGTCTCAACAGTCTCACGATGCGCAGAAAATATTTTTTTAGGAACACCGAATCGTGATATCATTCTGTCGGTTTCCGTTTTTGTAAGTTCCAGTTTAAAATGCAATCTGTTGCCGAATTGATCTTTGAAAATATAGTCAATTTTGTATTTGCCGCTATCGGATGAAACATCATAAACGACATAGTCATTTTTATATAGCTCTTTTTGTGCCGTAGAAGTGTAGGCAGACAAAACTATTAGAAAGAGTATGGGTGTTTTTCTGAAAGATGTTGAACTCATTTCATCAAAACGAAAGATAAATAAAGATATTTTTTAAAGCTTGAATTTTGGGCTTTATTTATTCAGAATGTCGTGCAGAAAATCTTTTTGTCTGAACTTGTATGTCAGTCCGAGGGAGAAAAAGATATATTTATCATTTTTCCAGGAGACTCTTCCGTCAAGTTTGTCACTCTGTATAAACCGTGATGAAACTTCCAGTTCTA
>CAYOZZ010000248.1:0-19974 GCA_964408535.1 uncultured Bacteroidales bacterium
TGATTTGAACTATATTCTGATGGGACTTTGGTATGCACTTAGTATTGTGGACGCAACTGTTGACGCTCATCTTGCAACCTGGAATGTAAACGATGACCTCTCGATGAAGATAGAGCCGGCGGTTTATCAGGGAATATATAACTTTACCCCGGGTGGGGGAGGAGTGAGACTGACTTTGATGATTAGGTAGGTTTGTAATCTTATCATTTTAGTTTATTTGTTATTTTTTTATATTTGCATTTTATTTATCTCAATAGATTAACTTCTTTTTGTCCGAATTTATATCTGTTATGTAATATGTGAAGGATGATAACACGAATAGAAATAGACGGTTTTAAAACTTTTAATAATTTTATAATGGAGTTTACTCCATTTACTGTTGTTGCCGGGACAAATGCTTCCGGGAAAAGCAATTTGTTTGATGCACTGAAATTATTGTCAAATCTTGCTGAAACTGATTTGATAACAGCTTTTAATAACAATTTAAGAGGAGAGGCTAATGAACAGTTTTCTCAATTTTCCGACAATGTTTCCTCAGATAAGATATCAATTGCTGTTGAGATGTTAGTTGATTCTGAAATCTCTGATAACTGGGGTGGTAGTTGTTCCCTTAATAGTGTTCGTCTTAGATATGAAATAGAGATTGTTACAGAACATAGGCAATTAGGTTCAGACACATTGTATATTACAAAAGAAATTTTAAAGTCAGTTAATTATACAGATGATAGCTGGATAAAAAGAAATATTTCAAAAGATTTGTTGCATATTTGGTGCCCGAAAAATAATGAGGTAAATGAAGATTTTTATATAACCACGGAAAATGAAGGTGGAATAGCAATAATTAGAATTAAACCTGAGGGAGATAAAGGTTCGGGTAGATATGGGAAAGCAAGAGATATTTCCCAGACATTGCTTAGTAGTATTAATAGTGTTGAATATCCACATGTATTTGCTGCAAAACAGGAAATGATAAACTGGAGATTTTTACAATTAAATCCTGAAGAGTTAAGTAAGCCAAGCCCGCGGATAGCTTCTGATATTATCACTCCAAGCGGAGGAAACCTTGCAGCAGCATTGTTTAGATTAAAAATGGAGGATGAATCGTATTTGGATGATATTTCCAGAGAGCTTAATAATTTATTACCTGATTTTGTTAAAGTTGATGTAACTGAGGATATTGCCGAAAACAGGTTTGTGATAAATTTAGTAAGTGAAGATGGAAGGATATTCTCATCCGGAGTGTTGTCGGAAGGTACTTTGCGATTACTTATTTTATGTATTTTGAAATATGATACAAAATATAAAGGTACTCTTTGTTTTGAAGAACCTGAAAATGGTATTCATCCGTACAGAATTAATATGATGATTGAATTGCTTCAGGGACTTTCGACTGATTTGTTCAATAAAGATGATGTCGGGTTTCCTTTGAGACAAATGATTATTAATACTCACTCTTCGGTTTTTGTAGGTAATCTTTTTAAAGAAAATAGATTTTCCCGTAATATTTCAATTTGGTTTTCAAAACTTGTGACGGTTATATCGGATAAGTCGGGGAAAAGTCTTAAATTTAAGGCTACAAAAATATTACCTGTGCGAAAAGGCAATGCCCAATTAAATTTTGATTTTATAACACCTGGCGAGTTGGATATGACTGAGTTGGAAGTAAAAAGATATCTTGAAACTAAAGATTTCGGAGATTAAAGGATGGGCAATATATTGCAAATAGCTTATACTGTTGAGGGGGAAACCGATAAAAGGTTTCTTGGTAACATTATTGAAAAGACTTTTGAATCTTTACTTCTTGAAAGTAAAACGGAAATTGAAATACACCGGCCGGTATGTGTTGATGTAAAAAAAGAAACTTTTATTGAGAGAATAAAAGAAATAGCACTTAAGTATAATTATTTTCACGTTATATGTGTTCACTGTGATTCCGATGCCCCGTCAACCCGGCGTGTTATTGAACGGAAAATTAACCCGGCTTTTAATTCGGTTTATAATACAAAGAATACGTGTAATAATTTAGTTGCCGTAATTCCGGTTCAGATGACAGAAGCCTGGATGCTGGCAGATATTGATTTGTTTTTAAAGGAAATAAATACGGGAAAAACTTGCGTTGAGCTGAATTTGCCTTGTCATGCCCGACAAGTTGAAAGTATTGCAAATCCCAAAAATCGAATTGAAACTGCTTTGCGTGAAGCGCATAGTAATGTGTCGAGACGAAGAAGGAGACTGAGGTTGTCTGATTTATATACACCGGTATCTCAGAAATTAACTATGGAAAAGTTGGAGGAGTTGCCATCTTTTATTGAGTTTAAAGAGAATGCAAGACGTTCATTAATGAAATTGAATTATTTGCATTAAATTAATTGGTTTTATGAAAATAGCAATATCAGGATACGGAAAAATGGGCAGAGAGATTGAAAAGGTAGCCCTCGAACGCGGACATACTGTTTCTGCTGTTATTGATACGGATAAAGATTGGAAAACCGAACAATCTGCCATTTCGGATTCAAGCGTTGTCATTGACTTTAGTCAGCCCGATACTGCGGTGAAAAATATTGCAAAGTGTTTTGATTTTAACCTTCCGGTAGTTGTCGGTACAACAGGCTGGTATGATGAACTTGAAAGGGTTAAGGCACTTTGTCTCGTCAAAAATCAATCCCTATTCGTTGCTTCGAATTTCAGTGTTGGCGTAAATATACTTTTTGAAATTAACAAGCGGCTTGCCGCAATAATGAACGACCATCCCGAATATGACGTAATGATTGAAGAAACACATCATATACATAAAAAGGATGCTCCGAGCGGTACGGCGATTACGCTTGGAAATCAGATTATAAATAATCTGGTAAGGAAATCGGATATTGGTAATGAGCTTTCTGATAAACCTCATGAACTGGTGATTAAGTCATTCAGAATTGATGAAGTGCCCGGAACTCATATTGTGAATTATTCATCGAATATTGATGAAATCGAATTAAAACATATAGCAAAATCACGCAGAGGATTTGCCGTCGGTGCCGTAATGGCCGCCGAATGGATAATTGGCAAAAAAGGTTTCTTTGAGATGAGTGATATGCTTGGATTCTAATGATCGCCACATATACAAGCCTCATCCATACAGGAAACCTGGTTTTATTAGTGTCAATTCGTGCAGTTTGTGGGCGCTCAAAGCAAAATTATCAAAACCCGAATTACGCATAATATTCCTGCTGGGTGTACGATAAATTTCAATCTGCCCTATTTCCCACCGGCCTCAACGTGTTCCATTAAATAATTTGTAAGCAGTGTATATAAATGAAGTCTTGCTCCGGGTATTTCATAAATACTGTGCGAACAATTGGGATAAGGCATTACGTCGAACTGTTTTTGGTTTTTTATTAATTCCAAAATAAGAGCTTCAGCATTCTGGTAGTGAACATTGTCATCGGCAGTACCATGTATTATCAGGAGATTTCCTTCTAAATTTTTTGCAAAATTAATGGGCGAACCTTCATCATATACCTCCGGGTTCTCCTGAGGAATTCCGGTATAGCGCTCCTGGTAAATATTGTCGTAATACCTGATGTTGGAAACCGCTGCCACAGCCATTCCTGTTTTGTAAATTTCGGGGTAACGAAACATCAGGTTCAGGGTCATTGAGCCGCCGCCGCTCCATCCCCAGACAGCGATCCGGTCAGGATCAACAAAATCCCATTTAAGGATTTCCTTCGTTGCCATTGCCTGATCGTGTGAATTTAGTATGCCTATTTTTTTGTATATTGATTTTCTCCATTCGCGACCTTTCAGACAGGGTGTTCCGCGGTTATCCATTGTCATTACGATATAACCCTGCTGAGCAAGCATATTGTGCCACATGCTTCCCCACGAATCCTTTGCAGTCTGTCCCCAGGGTTCTCCATACAGCTCAAAAAGTACCGGATATTTCTTTTTCGGGTCGAAATCAGGAGGTTTTATCATATAGCCGTCCATTGTTATTCCGTCTTCGGTTGTTATTTTGAAAAACTCCGGAATTCCCATATCAATCGTAGCTATCTTCTCTTTGAACTTTTCGTTTTCCACAAGGTGCCGTATTACTTTGTATTTAGGTAGGGATATCAAATCTACTGTTTTCGGACGGGTCAATGATGACGAATTCTCGACTGCAAAATGCATTCCCGGAGCCAAATCATACAGATTAACACCGCTTTTGCTTTTTGGGGTTAGTTTTGTCAGGTCTCCTGTTCCGTCCAGATTAACACGGTAGAGGTAGCGTTGTGTTGAATTACCGGGAGAGGCATTGAAATAAACATATCCTCTCTCCTCATCAATACCGTAAAAGCTCGCAACGTCATAATCGCCGGGAGTCAATAGAACCTCTTCTGCTTTCGAAACAGATTTTTTATACAGATGGCGCCATCCGTCCTTTTCGCTTGTCCAGATAAACTCATCACCGTTATTCAGGAAAGGAACATCTGTCATATCCCAGTGTCCCTGTGCAATATCAGGGTAGTCAATATCAATCCAGGCACTGTCGCTTTCGGTATAGATGTTATTTAGGTCGCCGGTTTCAAGATTAAACAGCCAAAGTTTGTTTTGGTTTTGGTGGCGGTTAAGTTGCTGTATTAGAAGCCTGTTTTTATCTCCAATCCATTGCATTCTCGGTAAATAGTTGTTCCTTGAATCACCCGGAATGTTTATCCAATTGATTTGGCCGTCATTCACATCAATATATCCGACTTTTGCCGACGAAGGAGTTTGTCCCGCTTTGGGATACTGAACGGGTATTGTATAACTGTAGAGGGAATCGGTGTAATTTATCATTAAAAAGTCTTTTATATCCGAGGCGTCAAGTTGCCAGAAAGCAATATATTTTCCGTCAGGACTCCAGCGAAATCCGTCGCGACAGGAGAGTTCTTCCTCATATACCCAGTCGAAAGTGCCGTTGATAATATCTTCGGTTCCGTCGAAAGTGAGCTGTGTGATTTTCATTGTTGATAAATCCTGTACATAAATATTATGCTTGCTGACGTAAGCCGCCTTTGTTCCGTCCGGAGTGAATTTTGCAAACATAAGTGATGATTTCGGTAAATTTTTACCGAGCTGATAAAGTGTGTCTTTCATAAGGTCATAAACCCAGTAATCTCCACGAGTACGTGCCCTCCACACTCTTTTTGCATTTGTAAATATCAGTAGCTTTGAGAGAGTATCGTCGCTCCAGGAATAATCATATATTCGCAATGGTCTTTCACTGTCAACAGGTATTAAACTTTTGGCATTTATCAGAATTTCTTTCTTACCTGTTTTCGTGTCATATTTGACTATATCCATACCACCTTTAACCGAGTCGGAGCGTTCAATCAGAGTGTAATAATCGCCGTTGCCAAGCCATTTATATCCACCGAACCGTTCCTGACGGAACTCTCCGGTTGCAAAAAGCCGTTTAAGAGTTAATTTTGAAGTGTCTGTCTGTTCCTGAGCCGCAAGCAGGTATGATGAACAAAGAAAGATAATAAATAACAGGCTTTGTTTTAATACTGAATGAAGTTTCATTATTACAAGTTTTTATAAAAAATAAATTGCTTTTTCAACAGGCTACAAATATACAATTTTATAGTGGGCACACTATCTTTTTAGTAAATCCAGTTTGAAATAGTAAATATTATTGAGCTTTTCGTTTGATTCATTGAAATCATAAAAAGGTAAAGTAAAGTGGTAATTATAACGCTATATTACGATTTGCTTTGTTGTAGGACTTTATATTTTACCTATCCCTCTCCTTACAATCTTTCGTTAAAATTATGGTTGCTAATAATGGAGTGCCAGAGTGTGGTTCCGGCCTTTCCTCTCCCATTGGGAGAGGATTAAGGTGAGGGATTATAAGTTTATTGAATTATTTAGAAACAAAATAAATTTCTTCAAAAACAGAGATATGTTAAATGATTAACAGATAAAAATATATTTTTGTAGCACAATTTTAAAAATAGTAACACATGGAAGTAAAACGTTTTGGTGTATCGCTTGAAAAAGACCTTTTAACAGAGCTTGACAGGCTTGTTTCAAAGAAGCAATTCCCGAACAGGTCACAGGCTATTCGCTATCTGATAAAAAGATTTTCCATTGAGGACGAATGGGAAGAGGATAAGGATGTTGCAGGAGCAATTGTTTTGGTTTATGACCATCACAAAAGGGAGTTACAGACAAAATCAACTGATATTCAGCATAATTTTCATGACCTTATACTTTCGGTTCAGCACGTTCATTTGGATCATCATAACTGCCTTGAAACAATTGCCGTCAAAGGAAAAGCTTCAAAACTTAAAAGCCTTGCTGACAAGTTAATTGCAATAAAAGGTGTGAAACATGGAGAATTGGTTATGACCAGTAAAATGTAATTTTTTATGACAACAGAACTTTTAATACTGACAGGAACAGCAGCCTCCGTGGGCTTTGCTCATACAATTCTAGGCCCTGACCATTATTTGCCATTCATCTTTATGGCAAAAGCCAGAAAATGGTCGAATGCAAAAACCGCCTGGATTACGGCAGCCTGCGGTATCGGACATGTTGGAAGCTCCATTGTTATAGGAATAATCGGTATTGTTTTCGGATTTACGATGGCAAAGCTTGAACTCATTGAAGGTATCCGCGGGAGTATTGCAGCCTGGGGATTTACGATATTCGGACTTGTGTATATGATTTGGGGAATATGGAGGGCGGTTAAAAACAAGCCGCACAAACATTTTCATATTCATAAAGACGGAACGGTACACGAACATGATCATAGCCATAGCGACCGGCACGACCATATTCATAATAAAAATATTACTCCGTGGGTGTTATTCACAATTTTTGTTTTAGGCCCTTGCGAAGCAATGATACCGTTGCTTCTGTTTCCCGCTTCGGAAAAGAATTATACAGGACTTATTGTTGTGGCGATAGTCTTCGGACTGGTAACCATTTTAACAATGCTTGCAGTTGTGATGCTCTCGGTTTACGGGCTGAGTTTCGCATATTTCGGGAAAATGGAGCGATATACACATGCCATTGCCGGAGCCATTGTGCTGTTGAGCGGAGTAGGAATATTATGGCTCGGGCTTTGATAGATTTCCTGCCGGTGAGCAGAGGTAACATATTTTGTAAGCAAACTTTCCGCTACTGTTTTCGTAGAGTATTGTGAATGCGATTCTATGACATAACCTCTTTAATTTTCAGAAAGTACATAGCAAAAGAACGGTAAAGGAAGTGTGTCCATTTGCCGAACGGAACTATAAGAAGTGCCCATTGAACCAAAATTATTAAATGAAAAACATACATCAGGATATTTGTTTCAAGAATACCTGTATCAATAAACAGCCTGACTAAAAATGCCGTTAATCCCATCAAAAACAGCCATATTACAAAAAACCAGTCGCTCGGATGGGAATGTTTGCTGATTTCTTTGTCTTTTTTTACTCTTGAAAGTATAAATAGAACCGTTATGACAAATATTACTATGCTTTCGATATAACCGAGGGCGATTACAAATCCGTTTGATGTCCCGAACCAGTCAAGAAAAACGGTTGTAAAAAGCAACAGAAGATAACCAATCACTAATATAAGATGTTCGAACCATCGTGTCTGGCTGTCGTCGCAGCCGAGTGTGCGTTTTTGTGTGAACATGTGAATAATCAAATCTTTGAGTGCCTTAAAATATACTTTAACAGGAGCTTTTATCCCTTCGTTTCGTATTGTGAACCACCACATTCTGATAATATCGGGCAGAAGGATAAATGCAAACACACAGGCAATGGCTGTCATTTCAAAATAGTGGCCATAATGCAGAAGTTTTGCAGGATTAAAGTTTAAATAAGCTGAAAACCAAATAACTCCGGCAGCGAGTAAAATAAATGCCGTTAATGATACCGCGAACGATTTGTAAAGCAGGCCTGAAAGACCTGTCCAGTCGTATTTGGATATCAGCCATCTCCGAAGTGACATCATCAGCTCACCCGGTTCTGCCTGCCTTGGACAGGTCGTGCTGCACTCACCGCAGTAGTAACATAACCAGGGGTCAAGCGACATTTGAATATCATCCTCCAAACCCAAAACACTAAGACGAATCATTTTTCGCGGGAAAGAGTTGTCTTCATCCGACAGCGTGCAAACAGCCGTACAATTGCCGCAATTATAGCAGGCATTAGCGTCAAATGCCCCATAACTCTTTAACTCTTTTGTGAATTCAGGATTTATCTTTGCCATTGTCTTTTATTTTATAACTGAAATACTCATCCATATCATCAATTTCACCGGTTTCAATAAAACCGTATTTTAAAAGGCTCATAAGCTGGAACATAACTTCGTCCTTAGGCATATTTAATTCCTGCGAAAGTTGCGGAACCGATTTGGCGGACTCTTTCAAAGCATTCAGAATAGCTTTTTTTGTCCTTGTAAAATATTTTAACTGTTCGGTGACCTCTTTATGCACCGGGCGTTTTTCGCGTAAATATTTGTATGTTTTACCTTTTTCGATTTCCATTTCCTTGTTTTTAAATTGTTAAGCCAAATTATCGAACTGTGTTATATGCATTTACAATATCACATTAGCCGATAGCGAGTGCATCAATCATACTTTCAACCTCTTCATCGGTAAATCCGATAAGGTCAATAGCGTTAACAGGGCAAACAGGCAGGCACATCCCGCAACCTTTACATATCGTTTCGTTAACTTCTGCGATAAGCTTACCGTTATATTCCGCTTTTGTAAATGCACTGTAAGGACATGCGTCGTCACATTTGCCACACCACTCACAGGCCTCCTTATCAATTTTGGCGACAGTAGGTTCAAGTGCCAGTTCGCCTGAGTTTACAAGTGAAAATGATTTTGTGGCTGCCGACAGAGCCGAGTTCATTGACTCCATAATGTTTTTAGGGCCTTGTGATGCCCCTGCTATTGTTATACCGTCAATTACAGTCTCAACAGGACGAAGCTTCATATGGATTTCATTAAAGAAGTTATCGCGTCCTTTGGGTACTTTCAATAATCCGGCGATGGAGTTATCCTTCCGCGGAACCATTCCGGTTACCAGTACGACAAGGTCGGCCTCTACCTCAAGTTCCTTATTGTTTGTCAATATATCCGTAATTTTTACAATTGCTTTATCACCTTTTTTTTCGACTTCAGGAGGTGCATCCTCGAATGATTGCAGATAAATGTCACCCTTTCGTGATGATTCGTCATACAGAACCTCCTGCTTTCCGTAAGTTCTTATTCCCCTGTTAAAATGATAGTTGTAAATGTCTTTAAACTTATTTTTCGCAGTTAGCGCCGAATGGATTGTTGCTGTACAGCAGTAGCGCGAGCAGTACTTATTCTCACCGTCAACCTGCCGGCTGCCTACACAATAGATATATGCGATATGCTTAATTTGCTTTCCGCGATACATCAGTTTATCCTTGCTGTAGTGCATAATTCTTTTAAACTGGGGGAGCGTAACTACATTATCAATTTCTCCGTATCCAAATTCTCCTTTTTCCGGCTCGTACGGGTCGAACCCCGTTGCAAGAAGAATTGAGCCGACTTTCAGGTTAAGGTATTCTGTCTTTTGACTGAAATTAATATTTTCGCAAACCTTTTCGCACGCACCGCATCTTGTACAGTTTTTAATATCAATAGCAGGCAATTGCGGATATTCACTCGGATAGTTATGATAGATAGCCTTCCGGGTTGTGATGTTGAAATTGAATTCGTCCGGAACTTCCACCGGGCAAACATCAATAGCATCCTGCAATTCGTGTTCTTTACACTTCATTTCGATGTATCTCGGTGTTACTTTGACTTTTAACTCGAAATTTCCCACACTTCCCGAATTTTCCACAACTTCAGCCCCCGTAAACAGTGTTACATGTTTGTGTTTCATAACTTCGTCATACAGTCTGGTAACAAGGGTTTTACCTGTTTCCGTGCTGACGCAGAGGTCGTCAAACTGGGCAACTCTTCCGCCTACGAAGTGCTCCCTTTCAATGAGATAAACTTCCGAACCGGCTTCCGCCAACTCAATTGCAGCACGCATACCCGCCACTCCCGCACCAATGACTGCTACTGCTTTTACGGACTGAACTTTTATGGGGGCAAGTGCTTCGGACTTGTTAACCTTTGCTATTGATGATTTTACAATTTGTATTGCTTTTTCGGTTGCACCTTTTTTATTATCGGAATGTGCCCACGATACCTGTTCTCTGATGTTGGCGTGAACATAATTGTATTTATTCAGGCCGGCTCTTTCTGTAACGGCTCTGAAAGTTATTAAGTGCAACTTCGGTGAGCAGGAGGCCACAACAACTCCGTCAAGACCTTGCGACACAATATCATCAACCATCTCTTTCTGGTTTGAGTCGGCACAGGCAAACATTGTGGTCTTTGCGAGAAATACTCCCTCTTCATTTTCGACGGCTTTACGGACTTCCTCAACATTAACATAATCGGAGATATTACCGCCGCAGTGACAAATATAAACACCTATTTTCTTTTTCATAAAGCAGCCCTCCTTAAATAACTTGTTGTTTCGGCCGAAGCGGCACCTCCTGAAAGAATTGAATCCGGAATATCCATCGGCCCTGATGCCGTACCTGCAACAAAAACTCCTTCAATGCTTGTTTTTGCCGGATTGGCAAGAATGTCCGGCTGGCTGATGAAATTGAACGGATCAAGTGCAAGGGATTTGTTGCCGAAAGATCCGGAAATTTCCTGATTTGGTAGCACTCCCACGGAAAGTACAACCATATCATGTTCCGCCTCTTTTACAACTCCGGCTTCAATATCCTCATACCTGAGTATCAGGTTGCCATCTTCATTTTCGGTTATCTTTCCGACTTTACCTTTGACAAACTCCACTCCCATATCCTGAGCCTGAGCATAAAACTCATTGAATCCCTTTCCGAAAGCCCTGATATGCAAATAGTAAATTGTTATGTCGGCCATTGGCAAGGCACCCATCAGCAATTGTGCCTGCTTAATGGAGTACATGCAGCAGATTTGCGAACAAATAGGATTGCCGACCGTTTTATCCCTTGAGCCTGTACATAACACATAAGCAATATTATCAGGCATCTTACCGTCTCCCGGACGAAGAATGGTATTGTAGGGACGGGTAGGGGCAAGCTGTCTTTCCATTTGCATTGAGGTTATTACATTTTTGAACTTTCCGAAGCCGTATCTCGGGATTTTCAGCGGGTCGAAAAGATTAAATCCTGTGGCAATCACCACCGACTTTATTTTAACAAGATACTCCTCCTCGGTCTGTGTAAAATCAATGCATTTTGTAGGACAAACCCGTTCGCATGCTCCGCACAGTGTGCAGTTTTCAATGTCAATGGCTGCTGCACGGGGGCTGGCTATACTAAAAGGAATATAAGCAGCCTTTCGCCCTACCAGTCCGTATTGATACTGGTCGGAAACACTTACAGGGCAAGCCTCTTCACATAACTGGCATCCCGTACAATCTGCAACATTAACATATCTTGGTTTCCTTAGAATAACAGCTTCAAAACGGTGTTCTTCTATTTTATTGATTTGTTTTGCTACTGTGCTTGTAAAAATCGTGATATTGGGATGTCTTGATATTTCCGATACTTTCGGGGTTGTGATACAGGCTGCACAATCAAGTGTAGGAAAGACTTTGCTGAGTAGAATCATTTTCCCGCCTATTGTCAGCTCTTTTTCAAGCAAAAGGACTTTATAGCCTATGTTTGCAAGATTCAATGCCGATTCGCCTCCTGCAATTCCCCCGCCAATAACAAGAACATCATATTCCGGTATTTCTTTTTGTCCGGGCATATTATTTAATTTGAAGATTTTAAATATTCGGTAAAACTTTTAACATGCTTTACAAAGGGTTCGCTGCAAACAGAGCATATTGCGGCCATTTTCAGGCGTGCCGGGTCAATACCCTTGTCTTTCAGTAACTGTTGTGTTTTGCTCATAACCTCACCTGTTTTCTCCGTACAGGATTCACCGTATGGGCAGTCGGTTCCGTCGGCAGCGATAAATACTCCGTCGAATCCCCGTTCAAGTGCGTGTAATATCCATTTTGGCTTAATTGCACTTGAGCAGGGGACGGGGATGGTGTAAACGGTCGGCGGATAGTGTAGTTTTAACAGTCCCGCCATATCAATAGCCGGATCTGATATTTTTTCCGTTGAAAAAACCAGTATTTTCGGGCTATTATTTACTTTTCCACCTTCCATTTCTATTTTCTTAAGAAGATTTTGAAAAATCCTGATTCCTCGACTGTACCGAGATATTCAAATCCTTTTTTCTTACACCATTTCGGAATGTCTCTTTTTGTTCCTTCATCAGCTGACAGAACTTCCATAATCTGTCCCTTCTGTATTTCACCTATTGCTTTTTTTGCTGCAAGCAGCGGTCCCGGGCAGGATGTTCCGCGTGCATCTACCGTTTTGTCGGCTTTCATTGTTGCTAATTCTTCTGTTGACATAATATCTGTTTTTTAGTTTCTAAATAGTATTTTAATTTAATAAGTCATTCTATATGAATAGATTAATATCCGATTCTTCGGCGGCTGTCATATATTCCCCAATGCCGCAAATGTCATCGGCAAGGTCAATAAAGTCATCAAGTTTTTCACCGTGCCACACTTTGCCTGCGAATCCGCAAATATGGATTTTGACATTTGTCATCTCTTTTGCTGTTCTGAAAGCTTCTGTCCAGTGAGGAGCGTTAAGTCTCTCAAGAGAAGCAAGGAAGTCGTCTTTCTTGTCTGTAATTTCCGCTACCCTGTCGTTTGTCATTGCATTTTCCTTTTTGAAGGCAAATGCAGCCTGAAGAAGTACGAAAATTTCAACGTCCATATCCTCGGCAGCAGCTCCGCCAAGGATTACTCCGGCTGCTGTCAGTTTGTCAACGCTGCCGGAAAACAATGCGATTGTTAATTTCTTGTTTGCCATTTTATTTTTCTCCTATATTTAAGTTTGTTGTTATTTAATTAACAATGCAAAAGTATATGCGGCGAAACCATTTGCCAAATTTTTTAAAGTGAGACTCGGCAATAATAAATGTGATTTATATCACATTCTAAATTTAAGAGTTGTACCTTTGTACTATTGTTGAGAAAATAAAATTTGCATAAACATGGAACCCGATATTTGTAAGTTTTGCAGTAAAAGGTCTTCAGCCGCAGGTAAACTTGGTAACGAGGAACTTGAAAAACTGGGACATAGTTGTGTTGAAGTTAATTTTGCAAAAGGAGATGTAATATTCAAACAAAATGCCCTTTCGTCTAACATTATATATATAAGAGAAGGCCTTGTGAAAGTACATATCACAGGTCCGGAAAGAGAGCAGATACTTAAGATTGCCAAGGGGCCTACTTATCTCGGAATACCTACAACATTCGGTGATAAAATAAATCACTACTCAGCTACGGCTTTAACGGAAACAAGTGTTTGTTTTATTGATATACAGACTTTCAGGGAGTTTTTGGCTACCAACAGCGATTTTGCCTATGAAATAATTGTTGACCTTTGCAAAAATGAACTGAATCATTTTCACCGCTGTGTAAATCAGTTGCAAAAACAGAGTCCGGGCAGAGTTGCGGAAGCACTTCTGTTTTTTGCTGATGAGATATTCGGGAATAATAGTTTCGTATTACCTTTAACACGTCACGAACTGGGCGATCTGACAGGCAATTCGCGCGAAAACGTTTCGCGTATCCTTGCCGATTTTAATAGCGAACAATTGATAACAATAAACGGAAAGGAAATTGTGATTACAAACCGTGATATGTTGGAGAAAATAAGTAAAAGCGGATGAGCAATACGGGAAAGATATTACTCAAACAACTATGTAGCAGAGTGTTTGTCTGTTGTTAATCAATAAAATACGACATCTCCTCAAGTGTGGTTCTGATGTCATATTCCTTGAAATATATCTCGTCAGGGACGCGAATAGGTCCGGCAATATAATTCACAATCCCTTTTACCCCTGCCTCAATAAGTGCATCAACAATTGCCTGGATATCATCATCTGAAATTGTCAGAATTGCAATTTTGATATTATTCTCTTTTACAATTTCAGGTATTTTACTGATGTCATAACAATGAACACCGTTAAAATCTTTGTTTATCCGTTTAGGATTGACATCAAAAGCGGCTTTGACCGAAACCGGGCATACATTGCTTGGATAAACGTGCTGTAAAATAGCGTTCCCGAGTTTACCCATTCCGATAATTGCCGTATTCTGGCTCTTTGGCGTGCTTAGGGTTTTGTCAATGAGCTTTATGAGGTTCTGAACTTTATATCCGTTACGGTAATTACCCGAAAACCCTATAAGCATCAAATCTCTCCTGACCTGAACGGGATTAATTTTCAATAGTCTTGCAAGGTCGTGTGAAAATATATGAGAACCTTCCAATTCTTCGTATTTTTTCAACACGCGGCGGTATTGGCTGAGCCTTTCAACTGTTTTTGGAGGTAGTTTCATCATTTTTATATTAAAAAAAAGTTAACTTGTTAATTAATTAACAAAAATAAAATTATTTTTGCAGCAAAAGTAATGATAATACATTTTAGTTTGAAGTTTTAAATAGTTGAAAAAGGAAATTACAAATATTATCCATATTAAAGGACTTGTACAGGGGGTTGGGTTCCGTCCTTTCATCTATCGTCTTGCCCATAAGTATAGACTTAAAGGCTGGGTAGAGAACAGTAATGACGGTGTGTTTGTGAAGGTTACAGGATTTGATGCCGGAATTAAGGAATTTACCGGCTCAATTCGCAGCGAAGCTCCTGCTGCCTCAAATATCACTTCCGTTTCAACGAAAAATGTTGAATTTGAAAATTTTGACGGTTTTAAAATCGTAAAGAGTGAAAACCGTTCGGATGCCATTACGGATATCAGCCCGGATATCGCTGTTTGTGATGCCTGTTTAGAAGATATGAAAACCCAGCCGCACAGGATCGAGTACCCTTTTATTAATTGTACAAACTGTGGTCCGAGGTTTTCAATAATAAAAGATTTGCCGTACGACAGGGAAAAAACGACTATGGCACCTTTTATAATGTGCGATACCTGCCGTAGTGAATATGAAGATGTTCTTGACAGACGGTTCCACGCACAACCGGTTGCATGTAATGCCTGCGGACCTGTTTATCAACTGAATTACAACGGTAAACAAATTAATGAGCTGAAGAATATTTTGAATGCTGTGTCGGGTTTGATAAATGAGGGGAAAATAGTTGCAATAAAAGGAACCGGAGGATTTCAGATTTCCTGCGATGCACAAAACGAAGATGCGGTGAAGAGGCTCAGGGAAATGAAAAACAGGGAGGGAAAGCCTTTTGCCGTGATGTTTCCGGATTTGAAGACACTGCGTCAATATGTTTATCTGAATGATATTGAGGAAAAGTCCGTAACTTCCTGGCGCAGACCTATTTTAATACTTAAGGAGAAGAAGCGGCTTGCACCGTCAATAAGTGTAGGATTTAATACTGTAGGAGCAATGTTGCCATATATGCCGTTTCATTATCAGCTGTTTGAGTATCTGAATATTCCTGCTATTGTTTTAACAAGCGGTAATATTTCGGATGAACCGATTGTCATTGATAATGATAGGGCGCTTAAAACTCTCACGACAATTGCCGATGCCGTTTTGACATATAACAGGGATATTTACAACCGTACTGACGATTCTGTGGCAATGATTGTCAATAACCGCGAAAGACTCATACGCCGTTCGCGAGGCTATGCTCCTGAGCCGGTTAATCTTAATCTTAATGTTGACGGGATTTTTGCTGCCGGTGCCGAACTGGTTAACTGCTTTTGTATTGGAAAAGGGAAACAGGCTATTTTGAGCCAGCATATCGGTGACCTGAAGAATCTTGAAACACTGGATTTTTATTCGGAATCTTACCGGAGGTTTAAGAAGCTTTTCAGAATGGAACCTGAGATAGCCGTTTGTGATATGCATCCCGATTATTTATCTGCAAAGTTTGCCAAAGAGCTTGGTGTTCCGGTTGTTGAGGTTCAGCATCATCATGCGCATATTGCATCCTGTATGGCCGAGTATGGTTTGGACGAAAAAGTGATTGGAGTTAGTTTCGACGGAACAGGACTTGGTGACGACGGGAATATCTGGGGTGGCGAGTTTCTTATTTGCGACCTTGAAAGCTATGAAAGATATAATCATTTTGATTATGTTCCATTACCCGGAGGGGATAAAGTCACGAAAGAGCCCTGGAGAACCGCAGTTTCATATCTCTATAAATATTTGGGAAAGGAGTTTTTAAGTCTTGATATCCCTTTTGTTAAGAATCTTGACAAAGAGAAAACAGAATTTGTAATTCAGGCTGTTGATAAAGAGATAAACTGCCCGTTAAGCTCAAGTGCAGGCAGGCTGTTTGATGCCGTTTCGGCTTTGACAGGTCTCTGCACCGAATCAAAGTTTCATGCTGAGGCTCCGATGCGTCTGGAATCGGTAATTGATATGAGAGTTAATCATTCATATCCGTTTGACTTTGGAGAGACAATTTCATTCGGAGATACAATTATTGATATTGTTGAAGATTTGCTGTATGGAGAATCTGTACGGGAGATTTCGGCAAAATTTCATAATACCGTAATAAATTCTGTTTTTGCTGTTGTAAGTCAGATGAGGAAAGAGACCGGTCTTGATAAGGTGGTGTTTTCAGGAGGAACGTTTCAAAACAGATATATAATGAGTAACGTTGAAACAATGCTGACTCTTGAAGGTTTTAAAGTTTATACACAAAGCCGGATACCATCTAATGATGCGGGAATAGCTCTGGGTCAGTTAGTTGTTGCGGCAAAGAGGAGGGAGAAAGGTGTCAGTAAGAAATAGCGGAATCAGGAAAGTGTGTGATGGGCTTTCAGCTATAGAGGATTGAGGCGTAGGAGAAAATAATAGTGAATTGGTTAATTAGTGAAATTAGTGAAATTAGTGGGTTAATAGATTAATAAATTGGTAGATTAGTTTTGACTACCGTTTCAACAGATTTACATTTTAACAAAAAAGAATAAAATATGTGTTTAAGTATTCCTGCAAAAGTTGAAAAAATAGAGAATGATATGGCTACAGTGTCGGTTGGCGGCACAAGATACGAAGCCAGTCTGCAAATGCTTGATGATGTGAAGGTCGGGGATTATATTCTGATGCACACAGGATTTGCAATTCAGAAACTTGATCCCGAAGAAGCAGAGCAGTCGCTTAAAGTCTTTAAGGAGTTTGAAGAACTTAATGAATATCTTGATGAAGAGGAAAAAGAAACAGGAGAAAGGATAGTTTGATTATGAAATATATAGACGAATACAGAGATAAAAGGCTGGTGGATGAGTTGGTGGAGCTTATAAAGAATCGCTCAACAAAACCCGTTACGCTGATGGAGGTTTGCGGCGGACATACAATGTCAATTCAAAAATTCGGGATACCGTATCTTTTGCCTGATACAGTGAAACTGGTGTCCGGCCCCGGTTGTCCGGTTTGCGTTTCATCTACAAGTTATATTGACCGGGCAATTGCATACAGCCGTCTTGATGATGTTATTATAACAACCTACGGCGACCTTATAAGGGTTCCCGGCTCAACATCTTCGCTCGACAAGGAGAAGGCAAATGGTGCCGATGTCAGAATTGTTTACTCGATTTTGGATGCGCTTACAATTGCAAAGAAGAACAGACGGAAAAAGGTTGTTTTTCTCGGAATAGGATTTGAAACTACAGCACCAAGCTCAGCCGCAGGAATTATCAAAGCCCGGATGGCCGGTTTAAGAAATTTTTATCTGTTCAGCTCTCATAAAATTATGCCGCCTGCAATGGAGGCTCTTATTGACGAAGGTGTGAAAATTGACGGTTACATTGCACCCGGACACGTAACAACAATCACTGGTACAGCAATTTATGAGAATATTCCGAAAAAATTCGGTCTGGGTTGTGTGGTTTCGGGTTTTGAACCTGTTGACCTTCTGAAAGCTATACTTATGCTGGTTAAACAGATTGAAAATAATGATCCTAAGGTTGAAATTGCTTATACAAGGGTAGTGAAACCCGAAGGGAATATAAAAGCCAGAGAGATTCTTTATGAGGTTTTCGAGTTGCGCGACGACTGGTGGAGAGGACTCGGAATTCTTCCCGGAAGCGGTCTGAAGATAAAGGATGAATACAAAATGCATGATGCTGAAGAAATGATTCCTGTTGAGGTGGAACCGTTGAAGGAGTGGAAGGGATGTATTTGCGGGGAAGTTTTAAAAGGGCTTAAAAATCCGAAGCAGTGCAAATTGTTCGGAAAGGTTTGTACTCCGGCAAATCCGGTTGGAGCCTGTATGGTTTCCAATGAAGGTGCTTGTAATGCTTATTACAGATATAACAGATGAATCTATTTTTAATTTAAGACAATATTTGGAGGGGAAAAATGAATGACACGATACTTTTAGGATACGGCAGCGGCGGGAAATTAACGCATGAGTTAATATCTGATCTCTTCGTGAAGTATTTTGGAAATGAAATTCTTGAATCGCAAACCGATTCGGCTGTCCTGAAAATTGAATCTGACAGACTGGCCTTTACAACCGATTCGTTTGTGGTTGACCCGGTTTTTTTCCCTGGAGGAGATATCGGAAAACTTGCTGTTGCCGGAACGGTAAATGACCTGGCGGTTTCGGGAGCAACACCGCTCTATCTGAGTTCCTCGTTTATTATTGAAGAGGGATTCTCCTTTGCGGAACTGGAGACAATCGTTAAATCAATGGCTGACGAAGCCCAAAAAGCGGGTGTTTTAATTGTGACAGGCGATACAAAAGTCGTTAACAAGGGCAAATGCGATAAAGTGTTCGTCAATACAACCGGAATAGGAGTACTGCCGGAGAACAGAGTGGAAATAGGTTCAGGGAAAAATATCGAAACGGGTGATAAGATTATTATAAACGGTACTATTGCAGACCATGGAATGTGTATAATGGCTGCACGCGAAGGATTGAGTTTTACTTCTGAAATTGAGTCGGACTGTGCTTGTTTAAACGGGATGATTAAGGATGTTTTGGATGTGTCTGAAAATATAAAGTTTATGCGTGATGCAACGCGGGGCGGACTGGCGACAGTGCTTTGCGAACTTGCAGAGGATAAGGGTTTTGGGATTGAAATAAACGAAAGCTCCATCCCTGTAAATGAAAATGTGCGCGGGATTTGCGAACTTCTCGGCTTTGATCCGTTGTATGTGGCAAATGAAGGAAAAGTAGTTATGGTTGTGGGGAAAGATGATGCGGAAAAGGTTTTGGGAACTTTGAGAAAAAACAAATTCGGCAGGAATGCTGCAATTATCGGCGAAGTAACGTCTGAACATTACGGAAAAGCCTGGCTGACAACAGGAATAGGGGGCAGGAGAATAATTGATATGCTTGCAGGAGAACAATTGCCGCGAATTTGTTAAGCTAATGCGACAAGCGTCCACTACATTATGCGACAAGCGTCCACGCTTGTCAATATTATAACTGAAAATGAAAGATAGAAAATTAAATATAAACTGTTATGCACGAATTATCCATTGCAATGAATATTGTTGAGATAGCCGAGGAGAATGCACGCAAAGAAGGGGCAAAGGAAATCACAGAGATTGAACTGGAGATTGGCTTACTGTCGGGAGTTGTTATTGAGGCTCTTGAGTTTGCGATGGATTCGGCAAAAAAAGGAACGATGCTTGAAAATGCAACGGTGAAACTTACAACGGTTAATGGAAAGGCAAAATGTACGGAGTGCGGATTGATATTCGATACAGATACAGCGTTTACACCCTGTCCTGAATGCGGCAATCCCTTTTCCGATATCGTTCAGGGAAAAGAATTGACTGTGAAGAAGTTAAAAGTGGAATAAATAATGCAAGCGTGGACGCTTGCTCATTTTTTTTTACATTAACGATGTGACAAGCGTCCACGCTTGTCCAGTTATAAAATATTAAAATAATAAAAAATGAAGTTAACAGCCGGTA
>CAYOZZ010000249.1:0-3603 GCA_964408535.1 uncultured Bacteroidales bacterium
TAAAGCAAACTGACCCGCAAAATTTTGCCGTATTGCGGTGTGGCGAAATCTTGCTGATCTGTGGGGTACGGGTTAAGAATGTATTACTCTCTCAGCCTCACATCCATATACCCGCCTGTGAAGTAGTAGCAAGGATTCTGACAATCGGTTGATGTGTATTTTACTTTTAGCTTTGAGGCGTCAACCACCTTTATTATTTCATCTCCTCTTTTATATTTTGCCACAATGGAGTACTCTTTATCAACAGGCACATCAACCCAGTATTCCGTCCAGTAGGATGTATCAACATATTCGATGTTATTATCTTCAAAATCACCTCTGTAAACAGTCAGCGGAACAAAAGGATTTTCTTCATTAATTGTCATTACAACATTTAACGGCCCCCATTCGGGACGGGTTGTATAACAGTCGTTGCAGTCAATATCTGTTGCACCGTACGGAACGTCTCTCTCGCATGACAGAAAAATGAATATTCCTGTCAGCAAAACCAGAGCGGATACTATTCTGTCAATTCTCAGTTTCATAATTCCGGAGGTGATTTAAGTTTTTCTTTATATTTGTTTGCACCAATCATATAGCTTAATGTAAAAGTGATCCTGTGAGGGGAGATGTTGTCATTTATAAAATCAAGGTACTGGTAATTCAGTCTTACCTCTGCTTTGTCCATTCTCCAGAACAGTCCGGCTTTTGGAACAAATTTCAATCTTGCTTCAGGTTTCAGGCTGCTGCCGCGAAAACTGCCGTATGTATATAACAAGTTGCAACCGGCTGTTAATCCGCCATAGTTATTGTATTTAATCTTAAAAAGCAGAAAATATTTACTCAATCCCAGATAAATGTATGATCTTTTCTCCCACATCTGATATTTTTCATTGTTTACATTTTTCAGAACAGTCCTTACCCAGGGGCGTGTTAAGAAGCCGGCTTCCATATTTACCCAATACTTTGATTCAAAAACTCCGATATTAAATCCTCCGAGAAAATCTTTATTATTGAAATCAGTAACAATACCTGGCTTCACGATGTCTAATACAGGTCTGGCATTTGGTGTTGCACCATAGGCAATAAGCAACTCTTTGATATGTTTGTTCCTGTATTTTGTTGCAAAAAACAACGGGTTTTTATTTTTGCCGGACTGTTCATTCGGATCGGCACCGTTTTCAAGCAAAAGTCTTACAACTTCTTCATTACCGTTTATTATTGCCAGCGAAAGTGCTGACATCCCATAATCGTTTGTTTTATTTATTTCGGCACCATAATCAATGAGCAGTGAGGCTATGCGCGGGAAGCCGTTCTGTGCAGCTGTCATTAACGGTGTAAACCCTTGTTCATCTGGGTAATTAACATCCGAATTATGCTGAAGTAATAAAATAACGGATTCATAATTTCCATAGAAAACGGCAATGTGCAGAGCCGTATTACCCTGTTTGTTTTTCATAAACACATTTGCTCCGTAAAAAAGAAGCATATCTGTCATCAGGGTATCGTTGTATGCCGCAGCATACATCAGAGGTGTATTATGACTAAGATCGGTTGAGTTTATGTAAGCTCCGTTTTGTATCAGGGTGTCGGCAATAAAAACATGGCCTGCAATGACAGCCCCGAGTAACGCACCAATCCGGTTATACGGTTTTAAATTAACCGAAGCACCGTTATGCAACAATAGTTCAACAGCTTTTAGGTGTCCGTTTTGTGCGGCATACATCAACGGAGTTACTCCGTCAATGGTTTTTGTATTGACGTTTGCCCCGTATTTCAGTAGTGCTTCAATCATTGTTGTGTCACCTTCGGATGCGGCCAGAATTAACTCAAAATCAGGTTCTTCAACAATGTATGATGTGTCGGGCAGGATTAACATTTTGGTTGTATCCTGTGCAGGCAAAACAAATGATAACCACAGTAGTATAAATAAAAACAATATGCCTTTTCTTTCGACCATTTAAGTATCAAATTACTTTGCGAAAATAATCTAAAAAATCAAAGGTTGTAATATGAATAATTTTTTTACCTTTGCGCCCCTGGAACGAATGATATTTGGTTAATGATAGACAGAGTTAAAGGTAGTGAGGATTTTGAATCCACAAGTTTTATTATTTTTCTTCATCACTGGAGGAAACCGTTAATAATTGTTACGGTTTTGGCCCTTGTTGCGTCAATCATTTTTTCATCTCCCTTGTTTATTACTCCCAAGTATAAATCAACGGTTATAATGTTTCCGACTTCAACCAACTCGATTTCCAAGTCACTTCTTTCGGAAAATACGAATTCCAAGCAGGATATACTCCAATTCGGAGAAGATGAGCAGGCTGAACAATTATTGCAAATATTGAACTCAAACAGAATTCGCGACCGTATTATTGAGAAGTTTCATTTGATGGAGCATTATGACATTAAACCGGATGAAAAATACAAAAATACCAAGCTTTATAATGAGTATGAAGATAATATAAAGTTTAGCCGTACGGAATATATGGCAGTAAAGGTTACCGTTTTGGATAAAGACCCCCAGTATGCTGCCGATATTGCAAATACAATTGCCGATTATCTCGATTCCACGAAGAATGCGATGCAGAAAGAGAGAGCGATTATGGCTTTCAGAATTGTTGAGAATGAGTACTTAAGTCTTAAAGCCGAGGTTCAGAGGATGGAGGATTCATTAACAAAGCTTCGTGAACTCGGTGTTAATGATTATGAGTCGCAATCTGAAATGATAAACAGGCAGCTTGCTATTGAACTTGCCAAGGGGGGAGCGAATAGCAGAGGCGTTAAAGCGCTTGAAGATAAACTTGAAATTCTTGCAAAGTACGGTGGTCCTTATGTGTCAATCAGGGATGCCCTTGAATATGAGAAAAAGCAATTAAGCCTTATAAAGTCAAAGTATGATGAGGCAAAGATTGATGCTACCGAGGTGTTGCCTCAGAAGTTTATTGTCAGTAAGGCTTATAAGGCTGAGAAGAAATCGTATCCTGTTAGGTGGATAATTGTGGTAGTATCAACATTGTCGGCTTTTTTACTTGCTGTGTTGGTTTTGGCAGTTCTTGACAGTTTATCAAGATACAACAAAAAAAAAAGCCTGAAATTGACCTGAGTTTTCTCAATATTGATGAGAAGGTTGACAAAGTGCTGTCTTTTTTTACGGTTAAGAGCGGAGTAGAGGGAAGAGAGGTAGTTAATGGTGCGAAAAATGTAACAACACAAAAACAAAATAAACCCCGTATTCGGGCTTCACTATTTAATATAAAAATAGATATGGAAAGTCAGTTTTATCAGATAAACATTTTGAAGCTTCTGCTGAAGTGGAAGACTCACCTCGCTGTTATTGTGGTTGCAGCAATAGTTTTATCGGCAATTTTTTCCGCTCCGTTTTTTATTACGCCAAAATATAAGTCGTTTGCAGTTGTATATCCGGCAAATATTTCACCGTATTCTGACGAAAGTGAGACCGAGCAAATGCTTCAGGTTATGCAATCACGTGAAATAATTGACAGTGTAATTAATAAATTTGATCTTGCAAAGCATTACAAAATTGATACCTCATACAAATATTACTATACCACAATGATGTATGAGTGGTCGCAGAATGTAAGTATTGGAAAGACACCC
>CAYOZZ010000250.1:0-7687 GCA_964408535.1 uncultured Bacteroidales bacterium
GTTGCCGGCAATGGTTTTAAACTCTATCCGAATCCGGCACATAGTGAATTTACTGTTGAGTTAAGCTTTTTTGAGAGTGCAGAAGTGGAAATTTTACTTTATAATACCGAAGGATTGAAAATTGCAGAACTTTTTAACGGCAGATTAAATTCCGGTAACTCAAACCGTAAATTTGACATCTCTGAATATAATCTGAAAGAGGGACTTTATTTTATTGTTGTCAAAGCAGGGGAAAAGAGCTATGCTGAAAAGCTGATTGTGAGATAAGTATTAGGTTTGGCGATTCAGAATTTATGAAATCCGTTACATCTTTTTCACTAATTTACCCGATCGTTTCTTTTGTCATTTAATTAACTTGTTTATAATAACTTTAATCAAATTGATTATGATGTTTATGCAGTTTTAAGGTTAAATTGGGATATTGCATTAGTTTTTTACATATTGTCTTTGCTTGGTAATAGACCCGAGAACCTGAATTTGTGCCGGCTTGATTATACGTTTACTGTGTGACAGGCTGTAAATTGAACTGAAAATTGTGTTTTAACACAAACAATATTAAAAATATTCAATCAGGTTTAAGCAATTATAATTAATGTCGAAGAAAGGCATCATATTCAATATTCAGCGTTTTTCGGTAAACGACGGACCCGGTATCAGGACAACAGTCTTTTTTAAAGGTTGTCCTCTTGGTTGCTGGTGGTGTCATAATCCTGAAAGCAGGCAGTTTGGAAGGCAGATTCTCAACGGCAGGCAGATGGGAGATGATTACACTTCCGGACAACTGCTCAGGGAGATTGAAAAGGACAGACTCTTTTTTGATGAATCCGGAGGAGGAGTGACATTTTCGGGAGGAGAGCCTTTGGCACAACCTGTTTTCCTGACTGAGATTCTTGATAAATGCCGGGAAGCCGGTATTCATACGGCAGTTGACACGACAGGATATGCCGGTGCAGACCTGATAGAAGAAGTTGCTACGAAAGCCGACCTTATTTTGTATGACATTAAATTGATGGACCCTGTCGAACATCTGAAATATACCGGTATCTCAAATACGGAAATTCTTGAAAATCTTAATTATCTTTTATCAAACGGCTCAAATGTGATAATCAGAATACCGTTGATTCCTGAGATTACGACAACAGAAGAAAATCTTGATAAAATACTGGAATTTTTATCGGGATACAACCGGCAACCTGAAGTCAATCTTTTGCCATATCACCGTATTGCAGAAGGTAAATATCATAAATACGGAATTAAATATAAGATGAATGGCGTAAATGAACTGACTGATGATGAAATTGCAAAATATAAAACGTTATTTGAAAAAGCAGGTTTTAAAGTGAAGATTGGAGGGTAGGGACGAAGTAACCTCCTGTAAGGTTTGCGTGCAAGCTTGTGCGAAGGATGAACCTTGCAGGTGTTTTGTTTGACGAAGGGACGAAGGGACGAAGGGACGAAAGGAGCGAAGTAACCTCCTGTAAGGTTTGCGTGTAGGCTTGTGTCTTGCATAAGTTGTGATGGAAAAGGGGAACTCCGCCTACGCTAAAGCTTCGGCGGACGAAGGATGGAGCGAATATATATTGAGAAAATAAATGAAACCTCAATGACGAACAAGTTCGAAACAATAGGGAATAGAAAAATGAAAAGTCAAGTTTTGGCGACGTTTTCGATGGCCTATCCGGAAATGGTGACAAAACCGAATTAACTTTTTAAAATATTAAAACAATGAACGAAAGAATAAGCAAACTAAGGCAACAGAGTACAAGTAAAAAGCCTTTTATATCAACCGAAAGGGCACAGCTTGTAACTGAATTTTATAAAAGTGACGAAGCACAGAAAGTCAGCATACCCGTTAAAAGGGCAATGACATTCAGACATATTCTTACAAACAAAAAAATACATATTAACGACGGTGAACTGATAGTTGGTGAACGCGGTCCCGAACCTCAGGCAACACCGACATATCCTGAAATAACATTGCACTCCGTTGCCGATTTGGAAATTCTCAATACAAGAAAGAAAATTTCTTTCGGTTCCGATGAGGAGACAAAACGGATTTATGAAAAGGAGATTATTCCCTTTTGGGAAGGCAAAACTATTCGTGATAAACTTTTTGCAGAATTACCTGAGGAGTGGAAAGAGGCTTACGGAGCAGGTGTCTTCACCGAATTTCAGGAGCAGCGTGCACCAGGTCATACCGTCCTCGGTGACAAGATTTACAGGATGGGATTTCTTGATATCATAAAAGATATTGAATCCGGTATTGACCACCTTGATTTTTTCAACGATCCCGAAGCTTTTGACAAGCGGGAGGAGTTGAAGGCAATGAAGATTGCCGCTCAGGCTCTTATCACCTTTGCCGGAAGGTATTCTGAGGTGTTGTCTGATATGGCCGGGAAGGAGAAAAATTCCGGGAGAAAGGCCGAGCTGGAACAAATGGCGGAAATCTGTAAACGTGTTCCGGCAAACAAACCGGAAACGTTCTGGGAAGCGTTGCAATATTACTGGTTTGTCCACGTGGGTGTTATTACCGAAGTAAATCCCTGGGATTCATTCAATCCCGGACGCCTTGATCAGCATTTGCTTCCGTTCTACAGAAAAGGTATTGCCGACGGAACGCTGACGAAGGAAAGGGCAAAAGAGATTCTCCAGTCGTTCTGGATTAAATTCAACAATCATCCTGCCCCTCCTAAAATCGGTGTAACTGCAAAAGAGAGTAACACTTATACCGACTTTGCCCTGATTAATCTCGGCGGTGTTAAGGAAGACGGATCAGATGCGGTTAATGAAGTTACATACCTGTTGTTGGATGTTATTGAGGAGATGAGGCTGTTGCAGCCAAGTTCTATGATACAGGTGAGTAAGAAAAATCCTGATCAGTTTATCAAACGTACCTTAAAAATCCTGAAAACGGGCTACGGACAACCTTCTGTTTTCAATACGGATGCAATTATTCAGGAGATGATACGCGTTGGTAAGAGTATTGAAGATGCAAGGAATGGCGGTGCAAGCGGTTGTGTCGAAACCGGAGCTTTCGGAAAAGAGGCATACATCCTGACAGGATATTTCAATATCCCGAAGGTGCTGGAAATAACTCTCAACAATGGTATTGACCCACGTACAGGGAAAAAGATTGGTATTGAAACGGGTGATCCGGTTAATTTCAGATCTTTTGATGAGTTGATGTCGGCTTTTGAAAAGCAGATAAATTATTTTCTTGATATAAAAATAAAAGGCAATAACATCATTGACAGGATTTTTGCCCGTTATATGCCGGTACCCTTCCTTTCGATACTTATTGACGACTGTATCTCAAACGGAAAAGATTATAATAACGGAGGTGCAAGATACAACACCAGTTATATACAGGGAGTAGGGCTGGGAAGTATAACGGATGAACTTGTTGCTCTGAAATATCATATTTATGATAAGAAAACCATCTCGATGGAAGGGATGCTGGATGCTTTGAAAAAGAATTTTGAGGATTACGAAGAGTTTTGGAAGGTGCTGAACGACGAAACACCGAAGTACGGTAATGATGATGACTATGCCGACGACATCACAAGGCAGGTGTTTGAGATATATTATAATGCCGTTGACGGACGTCCGACTGCAAAAGGAGGATATCATCGCGTCAATCTTCTGCCGACTACCTGTCATGTCTATTTTGGAAGTGTGATTGGTGCAATGCCGGACGGACGGAAGGCAAAAGTGCCGTTGTCGGAAGGCATTTCTCCGGTTCAGGGAGCCGACAGAAACGGTCCGACAGCAGTCATTAAATCGGCTGCAAAAATTGACCATCTCAGAACCGGCGGGACACTATTGAATCAGAAGTTCACTCCATCGTTTCTGGATGATGATCAGGGAATTGAGAAGGTAATGCACCTGATACGTTCATATTTCAGAATGGACGGACATCATATCCAGTTTAACGTGGTTACTGCCGAAACTCTTAAAAAGGCAAAAAAACATCCGGAGAACTACCGTGACCTGATAGTGCGGGTTGCCGGATACAGCGATTATTTTGTTGATTTGACCGATGAACTTCAGGATGAGATAATCCGCAGAACCGAGCAAGCGGGAGTATGACATAAACGAACGGGCAAAATAACAGTATCAAATAATTATAAACAGATAAAACATCCAGTTTGATAATCATTATCAGCCGTTTTTATACATTAAGAAAACAGCCGGGATTTTATGGAGTTCCGGCTTTTGCTTTTTCCAATCTCCGACGGATAATGTCTTAATGAATTCATTTTCGGAAGTCAACCCCGACGCAATGCACAGCAAAGTGTCGTCGGAACAGGTATTGAGCAGAATATCGAACAAACGGTTGTTTCTGTAAGGGGTCTCGATAAAAATCTGAGTCTGGTCGTTATGCCAGGCTTTTTTTTCAATCTCTTTGATTCTGTTTGCAGCCTGCTTTTTATCAATGGGAAGATAGCCTGCAAATGCAAAATTTTGTCCGTTAAATCCCGATGCCATAAGAGCAAGCATAATTGACGACGGGCCTGTAAGCGGTACAACCCTGATATTCCTTTTGTGGGCAATCTTCACTATCCCGGAGCCGGGATCGGCAATGCAGGGTGTTCCCGCTTCGGAGAACAATCCGATATCCCGGCCATTTTCAGCTTCATCAAGATAACTGTCGATTTTTGAAAGGTCGGTATGCTCGTTCAACAGATGAAGTGTGACCTCCTCAAAAGGCTTTTTAAAGCCGACTTTTCTTAAAAAACGTCTTGCGGTTTTCAGTTCCTCAACGATAAAGATGTCGAGGGAGTAAATTATCTTTGTGTTTAGTTGGGGAAAAACATTCTCCGGGCGGGTTTCGGACAGGAATGTGGGAATAAGATAAAGTTTGCCTTTCATTAAATCAGATATTTAGATATTTTTTTGATTGCCGGATAATAACTGTTGATTTGAAAAATATTTGACAACAAATCTACAAATAAATTCAATGAGTGTATGACAATTTTCTCTAATTTTGCTCACAAATATTGTTAAAATGATATTTAGAATAAAATCTTTTCTTTTTTTATCCCTGTTTTTTATTTTGATATCTCCGGTGGTGCAGGGTCAGGATTTCTCCACAAAATCGAAAAAGGCCATAAAGCTTTTTGTGACGGGACAAAACAGCTATCGAATGGAGAAATATGGTGAGGCGGAGGCGTCATTTATGGAAGCTATCGAAAAAGATCCGGGATTTGTAGAAGCTTATCTTACACTTGCGCAGATGTATGAGGAGACAGGCAGGGATACTTCGGCAATATCTTATTATAAAAAGGCACTTGATATTGATTCCGGGAAATATCCTTCGGCTTTCTTTTATGTTGCCGAACTGGAATTTGGAAACGGGATTTACAAAGATGCTCTGGCTCATTATTCCGAATACATAAAATTAAAAAACATAAGCAAGGATAACAAATCAACATCTTTCAAACATATTGAGGATTGTAAATTTGCGATAAAGGCAATTGCAAATCCGGTTCCTTTTAAGCCCGTTAATCTTGGAAAAAATGTTAATACGGAAAGGGATGAATATTTCCCATGTCTGACCGCAGATAATCAGACCCTGTTGTTTACCCGGCTGCTTGCTGCTCCCGGAACTTTTACTGGCAAGCAGGAAGATTTTTTTGTCAGTTATAAAAATAAAAATGAATGGAGCCTGGCAAAAAATATAGGACCGCCGATAAATTCCGACAGGAATGAGGGGGCACCTTCTTTATCAGTTGACGGAAACACTTTGATATTTACGGCCTGCGAAGGATTGAACGGTTACGAAAACGGAAGACGTGGTTATGGCCGTTGCGATTTGTTTGTCTCAACAAGAAACGGAGTATCGTGGACAACGCCTTATAACATTGGCAAGCCTGTCAATTCAAGGTATTGGGAGTCGCAACCCTCATTGTCTTCAGACGGAAAAACTCTCTATTTTTTAAGCAACAGGAATGGTAACTATGATATCTGGGTTACCGAACTGGATGAACATAATGAATGGACGGAACCTGTTTTACTTGGACCGAACATTAACACGGGCGGATATGAAGGCTCCGTTTTTATTCATCCTGATAATCAGACACTCTATTTTTCCTCCGACGGTCACGTTGGAATGGGAAAACTGGATATATTTTATTCACGAAGAGACAGTCTCGGGAATTGGGGCGAGCCTGTAAATCTCGGTTACCCAATCAATACCCATAAGTCGGAAAACAGTATTCTGATAAGTGCCGACGGAGAGCTGGCAATGTTTGCCTCAGACAGACCCGAAGGCAACGGCGGACTTGACCTGTATGCTTTTAAGCTTTACGATGTTGCAAAACCACAACCCGTTACGTATATGAAAGGAGTTGTTTTTGACAGTGAAACCGGAAGGAAACTTCAGGCCAGATTTGAACTAATTGATTTAAAAACGGGAAAAACGGTTACGCAATCTTTTTCAAATAAAGGTAATGGGGAGTTTTTGGTATGTTTACCGACAAATCACGATTATGCTCTGAATGTATCGAAGAACGGCTATCTGTTTTATTCTGAGAATTTTAATCTTACAGGTGAGCATAGTGTTGCCGAGCCTGTGCATAAGGATATCCCGTTGAAACCGATTAGGGTTGGAGAATCTGTCGTGCTGAAAAATATATTTTTTGAAACCGATAAATATGACCTTAAAGATAAGTCGAGGATAGAGCTTGATAAATTGTTTGATTTGTTGGAAGATAATCCGCAAGTGAGGATTGAGATCAGCGGACACACAGATAATATCGGTTCGGATCAATACAATATGGAGTTGTCGAAAAACAGGGCAAAGGCTGTTTATGATTATCTCGTTTCAAAGGGAATTAATCCCGAAAGGCTTTCGTATAAAGGATATGGCGAGACAATGCCTGTTGATACAAATGATACCGAATCGGGAAGGCATAATAACAGAAGGACTGAGTTTAAAGTAGTCGGGAAATAGAAAAGGTGGCAGCTTTTTTTATTTGAGTTTGGTCAGAACCCGTTCAAATTTTTCTGTCATTTCGGTAGCTATAAGTTGCAGTGCCGAATTTTTTATATCCCTCATTACATTTGAGGCATTCGTAATAGCAACCTCAATAATACCTTCTCCCTGGTCAATAATCGAAACATTGCAGGGCAGGAGAGTGCCTATTTTATCTTCCGACTGGAGTGCTCTTATTGCATACAGAGGGTCGCAGGTTCCGAGAATCAGATATTTTTTATAATCTATACCAAGTTTTTTATTGAGCATATTATCAACCTCAATTTTAGTAATCACTTCAATATTTTCTTCTTCCAACAGCTCAATTATACTTCTTACAACATCATTAAAGTCACCTTTAACTGTTTTTGTTAAATAATAATTCATAGTTTAGGGTATTAATCATTAATTTTCAGATCAAGTTTTTCCTTCATCTGCTTAAGTATTTCAAACTCTTTTTCTTCTTTTTTCGACATCATATTTTTTGCAAGTTTCTCCTCCAACTCAATAATTTTCATTGAAATTTCGTAGCGTTGCCGTTTTAGTCTGTCAATTTTTTTCACGATGCAAAGTTATTATAAAGTGAAATTACTCCGACTTAACAATTGTCATTTCATCAACAAGATGCCCTGCTCCGGCAAACTTATCTATAATAAACAGGCAATACCTTATATCAAGCATAATATTTCTCGACATCTCCGGGTCATACAT
>CAYOZZ010000251.1:0-3649 GCA_964408535.1 uncultured Bacteroidales bacterium
AAGTCTCGGAACGGATGAAATATTAATAAAAGCAGGAACAGAAACCCGTAATAAAAAGATTGAAAAAATTATTAAAGACCGGTTCAGGGCAAAGATGAGGGTTGCCCCTGAAATAGAGTTGGTAACACCCGGAAAAATAAAAGAGCTTCAAATGGTTGGAATGAACCGAAAACCTCGTATTTTTGCTGACAGTAGAAAATGATATAAGTGGTTTTTTAGATGAAATAAAAAGAACCGGAATAGAAATAGGAGAAACAATATAATTAAATGAAATATTAACAAGTTAAATGAATTACAAGTATGAAAAAAGTAACAGTTTTAACACTCGGTATTCTCTTCACCGTAAACCTGTTTTCACAGGATATGAGTGAAATTTTTCAAACGGAAAAAGCAACCTGGTTCGGGTTGGATTATTCTGAAGCATATTTCATTGGTTCCGAAGGCTTTACAAATCCATCGGATATTAAAGACAGGTATTTTAATTCATGGAACATTCTTATTAAAAACGAATATGATAAATACAACCTCGGTAAGTTTTTCAAAAAGTCGAAAGTGGAAATTTCTCTCGAAAACGTTACTAAACGAAATCAGGATTTGAATATTTACGACCGTGTTATTGATGATAATTCCAAAATGCTTCATCTTGATAAAGACAAGGTTCAGGAAATGATAAATAAGTATGAATTTAATGACGACCAGGAAGGGCTGGGAATTGTTTTTATCGTTGAAAGTTACAGTAAAACGGCTGTTATTGCCAACTATTTTGTAACATTTTTTGATATAAAAACAAAAAAAGTCCTGCTGACCGAAAGAATGGAAGGAAAACCCGGAGGCTTCGGAATAAGAAACTACTGGGCTAAAAGCTATTATAATGTCCTGAACAAAATCTATAAAAAGCGCTATAAAGCCTGGGAAAAAGAATACAAATAAGAGCAAATTTCGTAAATAGATTTTTAGCTGCCACAGATTCATGGAATTTATATCTGTAAATCTGTGGCAAATATAACGACACAAAATAATTTTTATCAATAGATATTGATGTTGACCATTGGAAATAAAAATATAACCTTAGATGATTTTTATGATATTCTCATTAACGGGAATAAAGTGGAGATTTCTGCCGAAGCATTGGAGAGGGTTGACCGTAGCTTTAATTTCCTGAAAGAGTTTTCGCGTGATAAGGTAATTTATGGTATCAATACCGGCTTCGGACCGATGGCTCAATATGCAATTGAAGGTGAAAAACAGATTCAGCTTCAGTATAATCTTATAAACAGTCATGCTTCGGGTGCCGGCAGCCCTGTTCCTCCTCTCGAAGTTAAAGCTGCAATGGTGGTTATGCTTAATAACCTGCTTCAGGGATATTCAGGGGTACATAACAGTGTTGTAAAACTTATTGTAAAGTTTATAAACTCGGATATTATTCCTTTTGTTCCCGAACATGGAGGAGTAGGTGCGAGCGGAGACCTGGTTCAACTGGCACATATCGCACTTTGCCTTATCGGTAAGGGTGAGGTTTTTTATAACGGTAAATTGTCCGGTACAAAAGAAGTCCTTGAGCAAACAGGACTGAAACCGGTTGAAATTCACATTCGCGAAGGTCTGGCATTAATGAACGGCACTTCGGTAATGACAGGGATTAGTTTAATTAATGCTTTACGGGCAAAAAGGCTGTTAAACTGGTCGTTGATTGCATCCGCACTGATTAATGAAGCGGTACGGTCGTTTGACGATTACTACTCCGAAGAACTAAACAGTGTTAAAAAACATAAAGGACAACAATATATTTCGCAGAAGATGAGATGGCTTGAACAGGGTAGCAAGCTCATCAGAAAAAGAGAAAGTGAATTTTATAACGGAAACGGCTTTCAGTCGAAAATTTCTACAAGAGTTCAGGAGTATTACTCTATTAGATGTGTTCCTCAGATTTTGGGGCCAATTTACGACACAATAATAAATGCCGGTGAGGTTTTTATCAATGAGGCCAATTCGGTTCACGATAATCCTGTTATTAATTACAAAACGGGTAATGTTTATCACGGAGGCAATTTTCATGGTGATTATGTCTCTTTTGAATCGGATAAACTTAAAATTGCCATCACAAAACTTTCGATGATAATAGAAAGGCAGTTGAATTTTTTAATGAACGACAAGTTAAATAAAATCTTACCGCCATTTGTTAATCTTGGTACTTTGGGATTGAATCTTGGTATGCAGGGTGTGCAGTTTACCGCAACGTCAACAACGGCCGAAAATCAGACGCTATCTTTTCCGATGTATGTTCACAGTATCCCAAATAATAATGATAATCAGGATATTGTAAGTATGGGTACAAATTCGGCTTTGATTACAAAGAAGGTTATCAATAATGCTTACCAGGTTATGTCAGTCGAACTGATTGCATTATTGCAGGCTGTTGATTATCTTGATATTGCAGATAAATTATCGGATAAAACAAGAGTTGTTTATGACGAACTGAGACAAATCGTTCCGAAATTTGTTGATGATTCACCGAAATATGATGATATTGAAAAAATAAAAGATTTTATTCAAAACAATTGTGTAAAAGGATTTTAAGTAACTGTTGAAATGATGAAAAATGCTTTGGTAACAGGAGGTTCGGGAGGAATAGGGCAGGCTGTTTGTATTAAACTTGCATCGGCCGGTTTTCATGTTTTGGTTCATTATAATAAAAATGAAGCCGGAGCAAGGGAAACATTGAATGCAATTGTTAAGGCAGGAAACTCCGGCGAGATTGTTCAATTCGATATTGGTGATAAAAAGTCAGTGAACGGTTTTTATGAACGCCGGAAAGCTGATAATCCTGAGGGGTATATTGATGTCTTGGTAAATAATGCCGGGAAAAGTGCCGATAATCTGATGATTTTTATGGATGATTCGGAATGGGAAAGTGTGATTGATATTAATCTAAACGGTTTTTTCTATCTGACCAGATTGTTTTTAAAGGATATGCTGGTGAACAAACATGGCCGTATCATTAATATTGTTTCATTGTCGGGAATAAAAGGTTTGCCCGGTCAGACCAATTATTCGGCGGCAAAGGCGGGAGTGATAGCAGCAACAAAAGCTTTGGCGCAGGAGGTCGGGAAAAAGCGGGTTACGGTCAATGCAGTGGCTCCCGGATATATCAAAACAAAGATGACGGAAAACCTTGATGAAGGACTTTTAAAAAAGTTTATTCCCCTTAACCGGTTTGGACTACCTGAAGAGGTTGCTGAGGTTGTTGAGTTTTTGGCTTCTGATAAATCCTCATATATTACTGGGGAGGTGATTTCAGTTAATGGAGGTATTTATACATAATTAGTGTTTATCTTATAAGAATTCAATTTTGTAAAATCAAAAAAATATGCAAAGAGTTGTGATTACAGGAATGGGGATTTATTCAACAATAGGGTTGAATCTTGATGAGGTAAGAGATTCGTTATACAACGGAAAGTCGGGAATCGGTATTGATGAATACAGGAAGGAGCTTGGTTTTATATCTCCCTTGACAGGAGTAATAGAAAGGCCTAAACTGAAGGGAGTTATTCCGAGAAGAATGCGTGTCGGGATGGCCGAACAGGGCGAGTATGCCTATATCTCTACGATAGAAGCCCTGAAAAATGCAAAATTGGATGAGGATTATATT
>CAYOZZ010000252.1:0-2379 GCA_964408535.1 uncultured Bacteroidales bacterium
TCATTGATTAAAAATTTTCCTTTCCCAGGATTTTGTGCTGTCAGTAAAAACTTTTCCGTTAACCTGATTTCCATAGTTTATATATTTTAGTAAAGAGTTCCGGTGTTAATAACAGGTTCTACATCTTTATCCGAAGTAAGGACAACCATCAGATTACTAACCATTGCAGCCTTTCTTTCTTCGTCCAGTTCAATGATATTTTTCTTCGATAACTCCTCAAGAGCCATTTCAACCATACTTACAGCACCTTCAACAATTTTTGTTCTTGCTGCAACTACAGCTGTTGCCTGCTGACGTTTCAGCATTGCACCTGCAATTTCCTGTGCATAAGCAAGATAGTTGATGCGTGCCTCAATAACTTCAATTCCGGCAATAGCGAGCCTTTCCGTTATTTCCGCTTCAAGCATATGGTTTACCTCATCGGCACCACCACGTAGGGTTATTTTTGCATCTTCATCCTCAAGATTATCATAAGGAAAGTTTCCTGCAAGTTTTCTGACTGCCGCCTCACTCTGAATATTTACAAAATGTTCATAATCATCCACATCAAATGCAGCTTTGTAAGTGTCCCTTACTCTCCAGACAAGCACAACACCAATCATAACAGGATTCCCGATTTTATCGTTTACCTTAATCGGTTCGCTGTCAAGGTTTCGGGCACGAAGTGAAATTTTCTTTTTCGTAAAGAAAGGATTTACCCAATAAAACCCGTTTGTTTTAATAGTTCCTTTATATGCACCGAAAAGAACCAAAACACTTGATTCATTCGGATTTACAATTACAAAACCGCCAATTGCAACCAATGAAAGAAGTATAACTATACCCGCAACAATTTTCAGTGCAACGGAAGGTACATAAATAATGGTTAACACTGATGCTGCAACCAATACGATTACCAGGAATAATAATAAATATCCTGATGATGCTGAAAAATCTTTTTCCTGTTTCATGTTTATTTGTTTTTAATGTTTATACTATTATGATATTATTTTGATATCACAAAAGTACATAAATTAGAATGCCTTTGTCAAGTATTTTTTGAATTATTTTTTCAAACAGACTTTAAAAGACTATGAATAAGCACTTAACATAATTTATTTATGTAATATTTATTTTTCGGATTTTCCATATATGTCAAGTGGTCTGTCAAGAAGTAAGGCAATAACAGTAACATCCTTATCAAGAACATCATCCGGGACATTAATATATAGTAGTCCGGGAACAGAACTCCAGTAAGCTTTCATTTTTATGTCCCAGTCGAGTTTTGTGCCGTTTCCTACAACCCATATTCTGTTCACTTTGTTTTTAATACCCTTAACGACAACCGGCCCTGTCGGTTTATAATCCATAAAGAGATAAAGTATTGTCGAATCTTTAGACAGAGTTGACGGCCCGCAAAAATAACCGGAAGGAAGCCCTGCAACAGTTCCGTAAATTGCATCTTTGTGTTTTTTCGTCCACTTACCAAGCTCTTTTAATATAATAACCTGTTCTTCGGGTATTGTTCCGTCAGGTTTCGGGCCGATATCAAGCAGCAAATTCCCTCCCATTCCTATAACATCAGCAAAAATGCGGATTATCTGATTCGGGGTTTTATAGCTTTTGTCGTTCGGCTGATATCCCCACGAATCATTCATTGTCATACAAAGTTCCCAGTATTTGTCTCCGGGTTTTGTGACAGGGACGCCCTGCTCAGGTGTGCCGTAATCACCATATCCGTTTATCCTTGAATTCAGAATAACCTCCGGGTCACATTTTCTGATATCCTCACTCATCTGCTTCGATTGCCATTTTTCTGCCGAATAATCCCAGTCGCCGTCAAACCAGAAAAGATCGGGTTGGTATTTTTTGCACAATTCCATAATCTGATTATGCCTGAATTGCAGGAAGTTATCCCAACGTACAGAATCTTCTTTGTACCTGTCGGTCTTTCTTGTAAAATGGGGATAGTCGGGATGCGACCAGTCTAATTGTGAAAAGTATAATCCGACTTTCAGGTTATTTCTACGTAATTCTTTAACGAATGGAGTCAGAAGGTCGCGTCCGGCAGGAGTTTTCTGCACAACATTCAGGTCGGAGAATTTTGTCTTCCACAACGCAACACCATCATGATGTTTGGTTGTGATAACAGAATATTTTGCTCCGCTTTCCTTAATTAACTTTACCCATTGCTTCGGGTCATAGTTTTTTGCAGTGAAACCGTCGAGCTGTTTCATATAATCTTCATACGAAAGATATCCGTTATAAAATGACCACGACTCATCAATACCGTTAACCGAATATATTCCCCAATGGATAAAGATTCCGAGCTTGGCATCGGCAAACCATTGCATCCGTTCGCTTTTTCCTTTTTCAGGCTCCGTACTTTGCCCTGATGCC
>CAYOZZ010000253.1:0-9752 GCA_964408535.1 uncultured Bacteroidales bacterium
GAATGGGTTGTCCTTCTATTCGAAATAACATAAAGGATAAAAACACGAAGATGATAAAAGTCTTTTTCATGACAATAAGATATTTGTTGAACATTATATTACCGTGCAAATACGGGTTTACCCTAATTTTTAATGTTCAAACTCATTAGTATCCTATAAAACTTTTATAAAAACAGGATTTCTTTACCGGTTTTCCCGCTTTTTATACCTTGGTTTTTTACCGCAAAAATTAAGATATAAAGAAAAGTACAAATTTTAGCTGAGCGCCATTTATCAAATAACTATTAAAACACATTTTGCCAGCCGATATTTCTCCGACAGCAGAAAAGTATAAAAGTGACAGATATTATAAACGGTTTCTGTTATCCCACTTTATTTAATGACTTATATAAATTTGTTTAAATTTCTTGAAAATCCGGATAAAAATTGGACTGAATTAACTACTAAACCTCCAAATATTCAACTCAAATTATTTGATTAAACATCTTGCTATTAGTAAATCTAAAGTTTTTAACGATTTTATTGGGCTACAACAACAGTTTTAAAATATTTGTATTTTTATCGGACAGTAATGGTAAACTTCTTAAAAACATATAGGTAAAAATGACAAACATAAAGACCCTTGTTTCGCTGATAATCAGTTTTATGGCTTTTGGCGCTCAATCGCAGGAATTAAAAATTTACAACGGATTTGAAAAAACAGTAGAGCTTACAAACGAACAAAAGGTGGAAGGTTATCAACAATTTTGTCCGTCTGACATTTTTGTTGTCGATTCACTCTTAGTTATCCGGGAAATAATTTGCAGTGACTATTTTTTCTATGTTTATTCAAAAAAAGAGTTTAAATATATTGGAGCTTTCGGCAAGAAAGGTAAAGGACCCGGTGAATTTGGTTTGTTAAACTTCAACTCTCAGTACGAAAAGGATAAAAACGGAAGAATAAAATTGTGGGTTTATGACAGCCAAAGGCTAAAAGCATACAAAATAGACCTTAAAAAAGCAATTAATGACAATGGTTCGGAAGATTTTATTGAAAAAAAGATTCCTCTTCCCGCTCAAGGATACCCGACAAACAAACTTGTGGTACTGGAAGACAACCATATGCTAATAGGTAACAATGATATGAGTGAGTTTAGCAGGTATTATACATACGACTATGTAAACGATATTTTTAAATGGTCGGAACAAATACCAAAGGTACCCAAAGGCACACCCTATGATAACATAGGTGCCGTATATTTCGGCAGGTATCAATACAGCCTGAAACACAATGTTATTGTTTCCGCTTTGGGATACTTTCCCAGATTAGATTTTATAAATGAAAACGGAATAATTTATTATACCGTGATAATGGATTACGATAATCCCGCTCCAACTTTCCGGGACATCAATCATCCCGACACCCCTGATAACTACTATTATACCGATTGTTTAAAAATAACCGACAATTACATTGTTATCAATAATTACAACGTAAAATACAAATTTATAAAACAACATAATGTTAATTCGATATCTTTTCAGTTTTTCGACTGGAACGGTACACCGAAATACAATTTTATACTTAAGAAGAAAAATATTGATACCGGTGGTTTTTCTTTCGACGAAGAGGACAAAATTCTATATTTTATTGACAATAATAACGAAGATTATCCAATAAAATATTACGATTTAAAAAAGTTCTTTTAATATATCGTTGAAACATGAAAATAGATAAAACTTTTCTTTATCTCTTCCTTATTATAACAATTATTGAACTATACGTTGAAATTAATGCTCTAAAAAAATATATGGTATTTATTAAGAGATAATGGAGTATATATTGATTCTTCTAATATCATTTTTTACGATTCAAGAGGAAATCCAAATAAAATAGATGATATTTTAGAAGGAAGGGAAAAATTATTTTTCTATATTCCGGGTGAAAGTTGTAATACATGCCTGAAAAAATTGCTTGAAAGATTTAAAAAACCAGCTAATACCTGTCTAACAATACGTTTAATTAAACTTGCATGACAGCAAAAAAAGAACATATAATTATATGGGAAACCTTGATGCAGAAATTATTGACAGTTATTATTAAACAAGATTATCGGGAAACTTTCGTTATAATATTTAGGAAAGCATGAAAATTTGCCGGGAAACATGATTTTTTATGTTATTTTTGAAAGTAACCTTGAGTGAGTATCAATATGAACAAAATCATTTTAATATTTTTTCTGACCTTTTTTTTTATTGCATGTCAAAATGGGAATAACGACAAGAATAATGGAAAACCCGAAAAAGAGTTTACTCCCGGAGTGGTAAGGCATAATGTGGAAGCTATAGTATTAACAAAAACCGGATTCAGGCAAAATATAATTACCAACGGCATTATTCGTTCGGCACACACCGCAGAGCTTAATTTCGGCATACATGGAATTATTAAAAAAATTAATGTAAAGAACGGCGACAAAGTAAAAAGAGGTGATATTATAGCATCGCTTGATAACAGTGAATATGTTTTGGCAAAAGAAAAGGCACAGGAAGAATTAAATCGGGCCTTTAACGAACTCAAATCCCTCTTATTGGCTTTTGGTGGCGAATCCGGTGATACCAACAGTATTAACAGGCAACTGTTACAGTCGCTAAAATCGGAAAGCGGATATAACATGGCATTGCTAAACATGAAAGAGGCACAATTAAATTTAAACAAAACTGTTATTAAAGCTCCGTTCGACGGTATAGTAGCAAATATTGAAAAACAACAAAACAATGAAACCCCGTTTCAAAAACCGTTTTGTAAACTGTTTGATAATAATGATTTAATCGTTGAATTTTCGGTGACCGAACAGGAGATACCCCTAATACAAACCGGAAATCCCATTAAATTGTACCCGATAGTTTACGATACCGTTATTTTTTATGGCAAAATAACGGAAATAAATCCCGAAGTAAATAACAATGGATTGATAAAGCTAAAAGCAAAGCTCCTCTCACCGTTTAGTCAAAAACTTTTTGTGGGTATGAATGTTAAAGTGGTAATAGAACGTTTTATACCCGGCGTTTTAAAAATCCCTAAAAGCGCCTTAATTATACGTGGCGGACAAAAAGTGGTTTTTACGTACAATAACAAACATGCAAAGTGGCATTATGTTGAAACCGGCGGTGAAAACATAAATTATTATCTAATAACAAAAGGACTTTTCTTTAACGACACGGTGATTATTAAAGGGAACCTGAATTTGGCACACGATGCTTCTGTATCGTTAACACAACTACATGTAAAATGGTAGGTTTTTTAACAAAACGACCCATAGCCGTTTTTATGACTGTTTTGGCTCTTGCTGTAATGGGATTACTAGCATTTTTCGAAATGCCTGTATCATTGCTCCCTGACCTCGATATACCCGTTATTACGGTTAGATTAAACTATCAAAATATGGATGCTCGCAGCTTCGAAGATAATATTACGGCTCCGCTCAGAAGACAACTAATGCAAGTAAACGGATTAAAAAAAATAGAAAGCGAAACAAAGGAGGGGAATGCCCTTATAAAACTCTTTTTTAATTATTCGGTTAAAACCGATTACGCCTTTATTGAAACAAACGAAAAAATTGATGCAGTCTCCGCATTACTGCCACGCGACATGGAGAGACCTGTTGTTATTAAAAGCAAACCGTCTGATATTCCTGCTTTTTACATAAGTATAATTCCCGACACCGTTTTTTTTAATAATCCTAACACTTTCGAACAACTTAGCAAATATGTGGAAAATGTGGTAAAACGCCGTCTTGAACAGCTCGACGAAGTGGCGATGGTAGATGTTAGCGGTACCGTACATAACCGCATTGTTATTGAACCTCTAACCATGAAAATGTCGATTTTGGGATTTACAAACAACGATATCATTTCTGCCGTTAGAAATAATAATATTTCCGTTGGGGCACTTTCGTTTCGCGAAGGGCATTTTATTTATCATTTACGGATAAAGCCCGCCGTTTTGACAATTGACGACCTGAAAAACATCACATTACATAAAAATAAAAAACTATTCAAACTTAATGATATAACAAAAATATATATACAACCCGACAATGGAAACAGTCTGTTTTATCACAACAAAAGCAGAAGCATTTCAATAGCGGTTTACAAGCAGCCCGGTGCCCGCATGCGCGAAGTCAAACAACATGTAACCAATGTTCTGCATCAATTGCAATATTCCGCAGGCAATATTTCGTTTGTTATTGAACGCGACCAAACAAGTTTGTTATCAAACTCAATATCAAACCTGAAACAGACATTAATTATAGGTATTTTGCTGTCAGTATTGGTAATGTTTGTTTTTGTAAAGCGTATAAAACTGCCTCTAATAATTGCCGTAGCAGTGCCGCTGTCAATAGCGGTCTCTTTCTTTTTTTTATGGTTGGGAAAAATATCTATCAATATAATCTCTCTATCAGGTCTTGTTTTAAGTGTAGGTTTGATGATTGACAATGCAATTATCGTAATTGACAATATCAACCAACACCGTTTGGCGGGAAAACCGGTTTTCGAAGCCACCGTTTCGGGAACCAACGAAGTAATAAGACCTCTCTTAAGTTCGGCATTGACAACCATAGCCGTTTTTTTGCCTCTTGTTATTTTGAGCGGTATTGCTGGTGCCCTCTTTTTCGACCAGGCAATTACCATTGCTATAAGCCTTTCCGTCTCATTGTTGATAAGTATCACTGTTATTCCCACTATTTATCATTTATTGACAAAAAATGTAAGGGGTTTCGGTTTCTCGTCGATAAGTAAAAAAACGGTGTTGTTTTACGAAAAAACCGAAACGTTTTTTTTGCGACACAAGAGAGCAACTCTATTTCTGTTTTTGATGTTTGTTCCGACAGCTTATTTACTGTTCACAAAAGTTAAAAAAGAAAAATTCCCCGAACTTAGCCAAAATGCTTTTGTAATGAAAATAGAGTGGAACGGACCGATAAGTTTGGAAGAAAATCTGAAAAGGACAAATAGCGTTATTAGTGCCGCTCAAAATCTTAAAGCAACGGTTTCGGCATATATAGGGAACGATGGTTTCATTATGAGCAACTCTCGTCAATCGATTAATGCCGCTACATTGTATGTATGTTTCGATACCGTTGTAAATATTCAAAAAATGTCGGGAATATTAAAAAAAACGCTCGCAAAGTACGGGGCAGATGTCAAGGTAATGCCCGATCAAAATATATTTCAAACAATCTTTAATACGGGGGAACCATACATTAAAGTACGGTTTAAACCTCAGGCAAAAAAAAGATTGTCTAACAGAACCATTAAAGATGTTTTCCGCGTTTTAAATTCTATTGACAGCATACAATATGAGAGAGTGCAAAATTTTGAACAAGGATACGAAATAAATCTTTTTCCCGATAAAATATTAATATATAATACCGATATTCAGCATGTTGCCGAAAAATTGAAAACGCTTTTCCGGGATTTGGATATTGACAGGCTATCCACGGGAAACGGTTTTGTAAAAGTTGTTTTAAAAGAACGGGTGAAAAATATGGAACAAATTCCAAATTCGGTTTTTGTAGTTAATAATAACGGCAAAAAAATTCCTTTAAGCACATTATTGTCCGTAAAGAAAGTGAATTTATTAAAAAATATTTTGTCCGACGAGAGCGGTGAATATGTACAGATAACATATAATGACAATATTCCCTTTGAACAAGTGTTAAAAATCTCGGATTTGGTAAAACAAAAAGTAAACGGACTTGAAACCTCGTTTGAAGGACAGTTTTTCGATCAAAAACAAATATTCTTAGAATTGTTAAAAGTTTTTGTTTATTCGTTTTTACTTCTGTATTTGATACTGGCCGCACAATTCGAATCGCTGCTATTGCCTTTTATTATTTTGACGGAGCTTTTTATAGATATTGCAGGTTCTCTGTTTTTACTCGTATTATTTTCACAATCTTTAAATATTATGTCGGCATTGGGTATCATTGTGATGAGTGGTATTGTTATTAATGACTCCATTATAAAAATCGATACCATAAATAAAGAATACAAAAAAGGAAAATCTCTTTGCCGGGCAATAATAGAGGGCGGCAAACGGAGGGTTTTACCTATTGTTATGACGAGCATTACCACCGTATCGGCTTTGGTGCCATTGCTTTTTTACAGCGGCATGGGAGTTGAATTACAAGCCCCATTGGCTCTGTCCATTATCGGCGGGTTGTCCTTGGGTACTTTTGTAAGTTTATATTTCGTGCCCGTTATGTTTTATTTATTAAAGAAAAATCGCAAAATATTTCGTTAACATAAATGTTAAATAAAGGCATATCGTTTTCCATTGTGTTAATATTTACCGCATTAAGTATGCTTGGTTGGTTTACCCTCCCTTTACTTCCGGTAAAACTGCAACCTGATTACGGTTTGTCGTCGTTTGAGATTGATTTGACATGGCAAGGTACATCACCTCAAATTATGGAAACGGAAGTAACTTCCAAAATAGAAGGTGCTGTCGCCAATATTTCAGGAATAGAAAATATATCCTCTGTTTCTTATACAGGTCGTGCCGTTATAACCGTAAATATCAATAAATATGCGGATGCCGACCAATTGCGTCTTGAAATATCGGAATTGTTAAGACGTATTTTCCCTCTATTACCCCAAGGTGTTGAATATCCGGTTCTTACGCGGTCGTTGCCGGGCGACGAAAACATAAGCCCGTTACTAACATTTTCACTTTACGGTTCCTGCAACAGCTATGACCTGCAACAATATGCCCGCAACAACATTGTGCCTGTACTGTCGATGATAGAAGGTGTTGACAAAATAAATGTTTACGGAGGAAGTGAATATATTTGGCAAATAATCTATAACCCGTCAAAACTTCAAACCTTCGGTATTAGTCCCGCCGAATTAAAAAATGCCGTCGGGAGTTTCTTTATACAAAAACCCCTAGGCAGGATTATTGAGACAAAAGGAGACATTCGTAACGAATTTTTTGTAAAACTGAATGCAACTACAAATAAGCAGGTGGTTTGGAGAAATATTCCCGTTAAAAAAGTTGCTGATAAAATTATTTATCTTAAAGACATCGCTAATGTTAAGAAAATACTTCAAAAAGCACGTTCGTATTATAGAATTAACGGTAAAAATACCGTAAATATTGTTTTATATGCCGGTAATAAAAGCAATGCAATACGACTGGCAGACGAAGTAAAAAGCCGTATGAGCCTTATTTCGGACAACCTGCCCGAAAGCTACAGAGTAGAACTCTCGTACAACTCGGTAACTTTTGTAAAATCTGAATTGGACAAAATAATCAAACGGACAGTGTTAACGCTTCTTTTTTTACTGCTCTTTGTATTTATTTCAAGTATGGACATCCGTTATGTATTGTTAATTTTTTTAAGCTTATTTACTAATATTTCCTTGTCGTTCATTCTCTATTATTTATCGGGCGTGGAGCTTCATCTGTATTCACTTGCAGGTATTACAGTATCGCTCGGTTTGATTATAGACAATGCTATTGTTATGTCCGATCATCTTATTTACCGCAAAAACAGAAAAGTTTTTACCGCATTATTGGCTTCCACATTAACAACCATGGCATCGCTCGGTGCCATTTGGCTTTTGCCCGGCAACATAAAACTAAATCTATGGGATTTTGCAACAATTATTGTTATCAATTTGGCGGTTTCTTTATTGGTTTCGCTCTTTTACATACCGGCACTTTTTGTCTTAATAATGACGCTTAAATTGCGCAAAAAACGGAATTTTAAAAAACTTAAAACGATTGTACGTCTGAACCGGATTTATCTGAATTTAATATCGAAACTTTTAAAATTCCGTATTGTTGCATTAGCACTGTTGATATGGGGTTTCGGCATCCCGCTTTATTTGTTGCCGCAAAAAATGGATTCGCACGGTTTGACAGCGTCAATTTACAACAAAACTTTTGGCAGCAAGTGGTATAACGATAATTTAAAATCAAGTATAAACAAATATTTAGGTGGTAGTCTGCGACTGTTCTCTTATTACGTATTCGAAAACTCATATTATCCCAACCCCATAGAAACCAAGCTTTTTGTATTGGCGTCAATGCCAAAGGGTGCCACTGCCGAGCAACTGAATGATGTATTTCTTGAGTTGGAAAATTATTTGGGATTGTTTGCTGATAAAATCAAATATCATACGAAAATTAGCGGAGCACAATACGGATCAATAACAATTTATTTCAAGAAGAATTATGATGACAAAACTTTTCCCCATTTCTTAAAATCAATGTTAATTGCACGAACAATAGAACTCGGAGGTATAAACTGGAACATTTACGGCGTTGGCAAAGGTTTTGTAAACCGTGCCGGAGTCAACGAAATAAAGAACTTTAAAGCGATGATAAAAGGATATAGTTACAATGAACTTGAAAATATTGCACTGCTTCTGAAACAAAAACTCAGTAAAAATCCGCGGGTTAAAAAGATAAACATATCAAGCGGGAAAAATTGGTGGGATTCCGGAAAATCTTATGAGTTCTTTGCTTTGCTAAACAGGGAAAATATGAATTTTTACAAAAAAAACTTCTCCGACATATACAATGCCCTTAAAGCTAATGCTGTTGACACAAGAAACGGATTCCGTATTTTAACCCGTAATTCGCCGATGTATATCGACTTTAAATCTGCTTATTCATTCAATACGGATAAATGGAATATTCTGAATATGCCGTTCGACACAACAGGCTTTAAACTGAAATATTTTGTGACAATATCAAAAGATTTTGAACAGCAGGCTATTTATAAAGAAAACCAAAACTATTTACGGTTTGTTGATTTTTTATATGCAGGTAATGAAAAATTCGGCAATAATTATCTTGATAAGGTGATTAAAGAAATAAATACCACCCTGCCTATTGGATACTCCATCGAAAAGGTAAAACAGGACTACTTTTTGAACCCCGAAGAGAGTATATCGTATTTAAAACTAATCATACTGATTGTTGTCGTTATATTTGTGATATGCAGTATTCTTTTTGAATCGTTGTCACAACCGTTCACTATTATTTTAACGGTTCCGGCATCAATAATAGGTGCCTTTCTGACTTTCTACCTGTTTAATTTTAATTTTGACCAAGGGGGATATGCTTCGTTTATATTAATAGCGGGTCTTGTAGTAAATTCTTCCATTTACATTTTAAACGAATTTAACAATCTTAAAAAAAGAAATAAAAAACGTAACACTATCGCTTTATATATTAAAGCTTTTAATTATAAAATCGTTCCCGTATTGTTGACAATTATGTCAACTGTTTTGGGATTGCTTCCTTTTGTGTTGTACGGACGCACCGAAACCTTCTGGTTTGCACTTGCCGTAGGAACCATGGGAGGCCTCTTGTTTTCAATACTTATAATAGTTGTGTATTTGCCTCTATTTACTTTGAAAGCAAAAGATAAATAACAATCCTGCTTTTCGTTGCCATCAACAAACCGGCATACCTTAAAAATTATCATTTCAATTTGTTAATTTTCCTAAAGGTCCTTCAGGTGGTGTCGCCAAAGGGAGGTAGTATCCAGGGTAATATCCCCAAAATATGTTTTGCTCTTTTAAATTGAAATCAAAGTTGTTGGTTCCCCTTTTGCATTTTTTTTGTGTTTTGTATTGAGTTTTGGGGAAAAATGATTACTTTTACACAATACTAACAAAGTTTTTTTTATAGTGGGGTTTAATCAACGCGAAAAATATGCGGAATTATTTGCTAACGGTGTTTTATTTTATCT
>CAYOZZ010000254.1:0-3434 GCA_964408535.1 uncultured Bacteroidales bacterium
AGAAAAGCATTATTAAGAAGGTATATCTCACTTCCATTACCTACAACATTTCCATTATAAAGCCATTCACCGTTTATATACAACTTACTTCCCTGAGAAAGTGCAATAGTACCACCCCTAAGATCAATTTTTGTACCTTTAAAAGTCAGGTCTGTACTGGCAATCATAGCACTTTCAGGATCGGCATCTTCAAGTCTGTATCCCGAGAACTCCGATGTAAAAGCTAAATTCTGGTCTGAAGTACCGGTCAGATATGTGTAACTGTTTGACCATTCACCATTATTAAAAAGATCACCGTCAACTGTCAAATAAAGATTATGTCTGTCAGGATAGTTCCTGATTATCCCGTTATTTGTAATTGAACCGTGAACACGCAATGTGTAGTTTGTGTAACTACGGTTTTGCAAAATACCGGTAGGCTGTACCTGAAGATTTTTACATTCGGCACCGGTAACGTCTACCGGGCCGTTGATCAAAACATCGTCAGATGCACCCGGAATTTTCCAACCGACCCATGTCAATGTATCATTCCAGGCTCCTCCACCTGTTGTTGATTGAATCTGTGCTTTAAGGTCTGTGAGGGTTGTTGCAAAAAGAATAACTAAACTCAATGCTAAGAATAGATTTCGTCTCTTCATGATTTCCTGTTTTTTAAAATGTTGTTTTTAAATTTAAATTTATTGACCTTAACTTATTTTTAAAAAAAAGGTTTCATTTATATTTATGTTTTTTTACAACATTTTAGTTGATGATGTTACAGTTATCCTATATTTATTGGGAAACAAGAGGATTTCCAAAATTGGAACAATCGTTCTATTTTGAGAAAAGCAAAGAAGATATATTGATAACCCAGGCGTGTACTTATAAAAACAATTAATATGTCCTCATATAAAATTTCTTTAATCTGACACGTTTTCCTTCCTTTTTACAATTTGGACAATGCGAATAACCATCGGTATATTCAAGTCCACATTCAGGACAGCGGTAGTGTGCAATCTTTAAGGTATCTTTAGCAGGTGAGTGATAAACATAATACAATCCAAAGACAGGTGTAAATAATAAACTGTATAATAAAGTTTTTTTACCGCCCACCTCACGGGTTGAACCGAGCTTTGCAACAGATGCAGCCACAAACAGGTATGTAAACCCGAAAAGTATTATATAATCAATATCTAAACCGTCGAAAAAACCCATAATTTGCAAAATTACATAATTAATGACGCTTGAACTTTCAAAAAGTTGCTTTCTTCCCAAAAAATTTATCAAAACATCAAAATTTGAACTAACAATAATATTTTTGTTAAATTAATCAGAATTTATTTGGTATAATTCAAATATTTTTGTTATTTTGCTCCGTTATTAGTGCGTTATTATAAAAATAAATGCATAAAAATTATTAAAAAACTTTTAAACTTATACACAATGAAAAACAAAACATTATTATTAGCAGTAATTATTGCAATTTTACCATTGCTGTTTCTGACACAATCATGCGACAAAGTTAAGGATGAGGTTAACAAAGTGGCAGCATTTGATGTTTCAATGAATCTTCCCGACCAGTATTTTGTTCTGGATTCAAATGATTTCAAATCAACAAAAGGTATTCTTGAGGAAAAGGTTTTTTCGCAGTTTTATATCAGTGTTAACCTTGATAGCATATTTGAAGCAAACGGAATTTCTACAGGCCTTATTTCCGACGGCGAGTTTACAGCCATAACCGTTTCACTTGAAAACCCTGCTGAGGGTGTTAATTTTGATTTCGTTAACTCTATGCGTGTTACTGTTTCAGAAACTTCCGATTTTGCCGAAGAAACACTTCTTGCTTCGACCGGAACAATTGCCGACGGCTCAACAAGTGTTACTTTTAATCTCGAAACGGTAAATATTCTGGATTACCTGAATAAAAAAGATTTTTATATGAGATTATACGGCGATCAGAATAGTCCGTTACCGGCTAATCTTCTGCCAATGCTTCTTCAATCGGGTATTAAATTCACGGTTGAACCACTGTAACAAAAATATGATAAAGTCGGAAAGGGGTCGTGATTTGGATTTTTCACGACCCCTTTTTATTATTAACCGATTAAAAAAGCCGGAATAGCCTATATTTGCAAATATTTATACCGGCAATAAGCAAAATGAAAATACGCTTTTTATTTTTAATAATAATTACGACAATATCTTTTTCAGCAATTGCATCCGACTCAACCCGTATTAAAAAAACACGGTATCATAAATCACTTAGGATTTTCTATCAGGCCGGTTCAGTTCTACAAACCAATCATTTTCTTCAGGGAAAAAATGCAAAAGGACTGCCTGTCGATTATTTTCAGTCATACTCATTACAATACGGAATCAGTACAGACGGACGCAAGCTTTGGCAACAAATTTACGGCTACCCGGTTATTGGCTTTGGAATATACTCTGTTACATTTTTCAATGACGCAGAGCTTGGTACACCAACAGCTGTTTATTCGTTCATAAATGCCCCCATTATTAAAAGATATAAAAAATGGAGCATTAATTATGAAGTCGGTTTCGGACTTGCATATAACTGGAAACCATATAATCCCATCACAAATCAATATCAGTTGGCAATTGGATCCAATAAAACTGTTTTTCTTGATGCAGGACTTAATGTAACCATTCTGTTTGGCAGGCATTTGGATTTTTCAGCGGGTTTTACATTTACTCATTTCTCAAACGGTGCAATGCGTGTTCCTAATTTCGGCATCAATATGAGAGCACCACGAATAGGCCTTAAATATTCTTTCAGGGGCAGACCTGAATTTATCAAACAGGAAATTCCAAAATTCATTAAAGAATGGGAGTGGATTGTTCTGGGTGCTATATCAGTCAAACAGCTTGCTTTTTTAAGAACCTCTGATGAGAATGACTCATCATATTTAACTGAAACATACAAAATAGTTACCATGTCAACCGGTATAAACAGACAAATATCGCATAAAGTAAAATTTGGCTTTGGTATGGATTTCAGTTATGACGATTCATACAATTCTTATGTAAAATATGACAGTTCGGGTAGTTTTAAAAAAACAGATGCAGGTACCGGGAATAAATTCACTATTGGACTTCATTGTTCTTTCGAGCTGGTTATCAGTCGTCTTTCATTAATAATTCAGTCCGGTTGGTATGTCTATCGCGATAAATGGGATGTTCCCGAATCACCTGTCCTTCCATCCGAACAGCATCCTGTCGGCATTGCTATCCCGAAAAGAAGGTCGGGAAACAGCTATCAACGAATAGGATTAAAATATCACATATTTGAAAATATTTTTGCAGGAATAAATGTCAGGGCTTACAATTTTTCAATTGCCGATTATATTGAATGGAATATAGGGTACAGAATAAAATGGTAAAAAAGTTACAGAAAATAAAGCATTTACTCCTCCTACAATTTACCTTTTATCTTG
>CAYOZZ010000255.1:0-1594 GCA_964408535.1 uncultured Bacteroidales bacterium
TAATACAATTGAGTGGGACTATGCCGCCATTGGGATACTATTGAATTCCGGTGCCTATCGGAACATAGGATCGGGATTTAGTTCAATCCCGATATTAACATCAAACCGGGCACTACGTGCCGTTTGAAGGCTGTTTATCAGACAAAGTGTTTCTTATTTCATTGTCAATAAATTCATTAACCGTTCATTAATATAGTAATTTCCCGTTCCTAATTTTTCTTTTCTTAATAATCCGTCTTTTGCCAATTCGTTTAAATATTTTGCAGCTGTTATTCTTGAAACACCGAGATCCCGTTCTATAAATTCTATTTTTGTATAAGGGTGCTTGAAAAGGTTGTTCAATAAATCCTGACTGTAAAACTTATAATCATCACGAAGTATATTTTTATATTCAAATATCAAATCTTTTATTTTTCCGATTAATTCAATGGTTTCTTTTGATATCTGCTCTATACCTTCCAACATAAACAATAACCAATTTTCCCAATTATCTGTTTCGCGTATTTCCTGCAATAATTTATAATAATCTCCTTTGTTTAAAATGATATACCGGCTCAAATAGAGAATGGGTAAATTCAATAAATCTTTCATCACCAGATACAGCACATTTAATATTCTGCCTGTTCTTCCGTTTCCGTCATAAAACGGATGAATACTTTCAAACTGATAATGAATGATTGCCATTTTTACCAATGGGTCAAAATCTGAAATCGTATCATCATTGATAAATTGTTCCAAATTAGACATTAAGTCCATTATTTCGGAATATTCTTGTGGCGGTGTATATACGGTTTCTCCTGTTGCTGCGTTTTTTAGTGCTGTTCCCGGAAGTTTTCTGAACCCTGCTCTGTTTTTTTCTAATTCCGATTGTATCTCTATTATGTCGTTGTTTGTTAATATTTTTTTTCTTGATATTAAAGCAAAGCCTTTTTTAAGTGCGGAAATATAATTCTGAACCTCTTTGGCATTCAATGATTTAAAACCGTCATAGTTTAAAGCCGCTTTATAAATATCATCGTGTGTTGTAATAATATTTTCTATTGCAGAACTGTCTTTTGCCTCTTGTAATCCTAACGTGTTAATCAGAATAGTTTCATTGGGAATGGTAGAAACAACACCCTTTAATTCTGCTAATGCCCGATGAGCTAATGCAAGTTTTTTTAAAACTTTTTTCGTTTCAACATCTTGTTCTATTGGTAATTTCTTTAACATTTCATCTTGTCTTTGTATAAAAATTCCTGTTTTCTTTACAAAGATAGTCACTTTAGATAAGAAAACCAAATATTCTTTACATAAACTTTGATTAATGATAAGTTTTATGAGCTTTCTTTACATATTGGCCAACGGCAGTTCGTCCAAAAACCTTGATTTTTAATTATTTCAGGCAAATAAATAGTGGCTGTTCGGATTTAAGCACAGGCATTTTGTGAAGGACTAATCAGGAACTTTTCATATCAGGATTTGAAATCATCCACGTATTACACGAATTAACACGGAGGTGCAGCCCAATCTCCCGATGACTCCGGTGCAATCACCCGAATAACAATTCGATTTTTCATTGCAATAGTAAAAAGCGGTCATCCGGAGATTGTGC
>CAYOZZ010000256.1:0-9749 GCA_964408535.1 uncultured Bacteroidales bacterium
AAAGCAGGGAATCGGGTTGAGTAATAACCGCAGTATCAAAATTTGTGCATCCCTTACCGTCGGCAATGGAAATACTATATATGCCGGGGTCTAATGCCGTAATATTCAGGGTTGTGTCGTAGAACTGGTTATCTTTATACCAGATGACGGAATATGGCGATGTTCCGTTTATCACATCAGCGGATATTGCTCCGTCTGCAAACCCGTTGCAGGTAATATCCGTTGCAACAAGGTCGAGAGTGACATAGCAGCCCACTTTGATAGTATCGCTCTTTACACAACCTGGCCCGTCGTCGTAAAAGACGGTAAGGCAATATTCGCCTCCGTCGCTGATATCAATACAGGAATCCTGACTGATTATCTGTCCGGTGTTGCAGTCCTTCCACTCATAGAGTGTTCCAGTACCTCCGTTGAAATTTTTTGCGCACAGGTAAACGGACCCTCCTTCTATGAAGGTTGTGTCGTTGCCGAGGCTGTATTTCGGGAAGTCGTGGAAAACCCAGCCTTCGTTTGAAGAATTGATATCGGTACTGAAATTACCTGCATCAAACACCGCACCACCCGATGTTGTAATGTTTTGCATCTCGATGAAATCGCCGTAAACGGAAGCTGTATCTTTATGTACCGTTGCCTTCTCTGCCGATGTTGACTGAAACCATATTGACTGACAGTTGTTTCCGGTTATATTGAACTCATTTCCTATTGTTTGCGTGTTTCCTCCTTCAAGCCGGTATGTATATCCCGGTGAGAAGGTCAGGGTATCGAAAAAATTGTTGCCGTAAACCGAACCGTCGTCAAATAATTGTGCATTCCCATAGAGGCCGCCACCCTGAATAAAAGCCGTGGAATCGAATTTTACAAAACCGACGGTATCATTTCCGTAGATATCCCCGGTGGAGTTAAACAGCAATGAATCAACCGTATAAACATTGACGGATGAGTTGTAAACCGTATTTATTTTTCCCGTTTTGTTGAAATGAACTTTCCGGGCAATTACCGTACTTCCGTTACCCGACATCTCTCCGTCATTCTTAAATTCAATATTGTTGAAAGAGACGGAGTCTGCCGTTGACATAATGATTTTCTGGTATTCGGATGCGGAGTTCATAATCACGTCATTATATGAAGCTGCATCACCGTAGTAGTGCATAAAGTTTCCGGAATCTACTCTGATAACCGACTGATTGTCATTAAGTTGTAGATTTGTGCCGTAAACATACCATCTGTCGTTCACAACAATCGAAGATGTATCGAGGTTTAGGGTTCTGCCGGTTTGTGAGTTTGAATAAAAGCTATATGCCTTCAGAAACCGGCTGTTTGTATTCAGGGTTCCGTTGTGGAAATAGAGAATATTTTTATTTGTTACCGATTTTCCGAGGTCGAGAGTGTCAAGTAATGTCCACTCCCCGCCGATCCCGTCGAAATATACATCATTGTTAACATTGTGAAACTTAATACCCTTTGTCGAAACGGTTTGTCCGGGATTTCTCGATTCAAACCGGATAAATCCGGGGAATGAAAAGAGCATATCGGATGAAAGCTCCATCGAGCCGTAAATCCTGAGATATTCTCCGGTGTAATTTCCTGCAAATTCAGGTGTGCCGGCAATACCATCCCAAATAAAGTTATGGGCAAAAGCATTGTTTTGGTCAACGGTAACGACCTGTCCGGCGGCGGAAAAGGAATTAATATCAAATATTACCGTATCAACAGGTGTAGGAATGCACTCACCACCTGCATCTCCCGAAATCAATGACCAGTGAGCCGGGTCGCTCCAGTTTCCGCCGTCTCCAACCCAGTATAGTGTTCTTGGCGGATCGGTCATAATTGTATCCCATCCCGAATTATTACCTAAGTCAGCCGAATGTTCTGCAAGATAATGACCGCTTCCGGCGGCGTTTATATCCCTGATGGAGGTATATTCAACCTTCAGTGTATCCTGAGTTTCGATAATAGCCTGACTGCCGTTTACGGAAGATTCAAGAAGTACATGCCCTTCGCAGCTTCCCGAAGGCCAGATGTCGTTGTTAACCGTTTGGGTTTTCCCTGCCGGGAGATAATAAAAACAACCCGGAGTCAGTGAGAGTGTGTCGTAAAGATTATTACCGTAAATAGTAGCGTTACTGCCGAAAATTACCCGGCCGAAAGTGCAGTAGGTGTCATCTTCGGTATCAAGCCGTACAGTGCCGAGTGTGCCTTTGAAAGTCACATCATTGAATCCGGTTGTGTCGCCACCGTAATTATACATTGTACTGCCGTTTTTCGCAAAAGTGATTTTTGATCCGTCAGCCTTGATAATCAGATTTGAATCATTGAGGCTCCAGGCAGGATAAGGAGAGGTTCCGTTAATAAGAATTTCAGAATTTTTAATATCAAGAACCCTTTGCTTTATGGAATCGGAATGAAACACATTGCAGGACAATGGGTGACCGTTGTTTTTTAGTGAACCCGACTGTAAAATCAAATCCCCGTCTATTCCAAGACTGTCGAGTAGTTCCCATTCGCCGTTATCTCCGGTAAAAAATACATTGCCATGGAGGCTGTTTCCTGCCATCATTATCTGTTTTCCGCCGAGTGTATCCCTGAAAAAAACATCTCCCGAAATCTCATTGGAAACCGCATCCGAAAATTTCAGCGAACCGAAAATCTGTGACTGAATGCCTGTTCCCTCACCTGTAAAGACAACATCATTGTTTGTTGTCCAGGTCATATTATTGCACATCAGCTCGTCAACATCCACCGTGACGGTATCGGAACCTTCGAATGAGTTATTATCAAAAAACAGGTTGTCATAAATTACCGGGACACAGTCCGCATCCATTCCCGCAGGGGATGATGTCCAGTGTGTTGTATCCGACCAGTTTCCCGAATTGTTTATCCAGTACATATCGCGACTGTCGGCAATAAAAACACAACCCGAATTGTTTCCGCCGTCAACCGACCGGAAAGCATTTAACTGGTAGCCTGCATCGGACAACATCTTTATCGAATGGAGTTTTACGTAAGAGACGTTTAAATCCCCGTTTGTCTTGCTGAAAATAGCTTTACCTGCTGCCGAAGCTTTGATTGTAATTAGCCCAGAACAACCTCTGGCACTTATTTCACCGTTCAGAGTTTGTGTCTCGCCGCTTTCAAATATATAGTTTTTTTGAGCTGTTAGATGTAGGTTTTCGAAAGAGTTGCTGCCGAATATGTTTGCATCATTTTTAAAGATAATATTGTGATAATCAAGGTCTCCTCCATTAAAAACAGAAGTGTTTTTGAAAATAATTGTTGATTGATTATCAATGAATTGCATGTTTTGGCCGGCATCCCAGTCACCATTAATAACGATGAGAGAGTTTCCGGTATTAAAAGTTTTAGGTTCATTACCGTCAGTAATAAACGAGTTGCATTCTATGAAATTTCCGTTTGAGACCAGACTTCCCGTTTCAAAATAAATATCGTTTTCAGGTATTTTCAATGAATCGTTAATAACCCAGCCGCCTGCACCCTGAAAATAGAGATCGGAATAGAGATGATTATTCCCTGTGTTGATAGATTCCTCGTATCCTCCTGATTTAAAGATAATATCTCCTGAAAAATTTATGGTCATTTCTGCTGTGAAAATCATCGTTCCATATACGGTTATAGAACTGTCACCTGACAACACCGGAAAATTGGTTACTTCACTCCAGTCAATGATATTGCATCTGGCATTTATGTCTATAACAACTTTATTGTTTATGCCCGTGAAAGAATCTTTATCGAAGAAAACATTGTCGGTACTATCCGGAAGGCCTCCGGAAGGCGAACTCCAGTGGGCAGCATCAGACCAGTTACCTGACCCGTTGATCCAGTAAAAATCCTCACCCTGGCCTCTCACAAAACCGGAGACACCAAAAATGAAAAGTAAAACAATTAAAACTCCTGACTTTTTGATAAAAAACATCAAAATTCTTCCTTTTCTTAATTTCTACATAAATCAGACTTCGGGAGATTAATAATGTTGTCTGAAAATGTACAAACTTCTTAATTCTTCTAATTTATATTTAACCTGAGTACGATTTATAAACTTAAGCGTGCAAATGTAAATTTTTATTTTTTAAACTTTTTCATAAATAATTGATTATTTATCAACAATTCGATGAAATATTTTACTTTTGAAAAGCCTTTTAGCGGACTTTGGGGTATAAAATACAATTTGTCGTACACCGAAAAAAAATAGATTGGCTTATTTGTTTTTAATTTTATTTAAATGGTTTCTGATGAAAAATTTTTCTTTTTTAACAATTGTTTTTGCGTTAATCGTCACATCTTCAGTAACCGCACAGCAGATTAATTTCCAGGGGTGTGACTCTCTCGGTAATCACAGGGCGGTTATAGAAATCAGCTCAAAAAATGATGCGGTTTTTGTACACATTCCCTGGCGAAGGAGAGATTTGCATCCTGAGGAGATTAATATTTTGATATATGATGCACAGACAGACAAAAGAGTCAAAAATCTTAAAAGAATAGACATTAACAGAGAGTTTGGAGAGATTGTTTTTCAGCCGCAAACGGTTCCCGGTAAGTATTTTGTGTACTATATGCCATATACTCAAAAGGGTAAATATTATCCCAAGGTTACATACAATCCGCCTGAGGAGACTGCTTCGGCGGCCTGGTTGTCAAAAAATAAAGTCGAAACCGACTATACGTTGTTTCCTGAAGCAACCTTTGTTAAGCTGGAGTCGAAGGATGAGTTTAATGATTTTACCAGAATGGAACATATTGCTTCGAAGTCTGAGATTGCAAAGCTGCTAAAGGATAACCCGGATAAATCTTTTTTGGTTTTTTATCAGGACAGAAGGTACCCAATAAGGATGACGAGCGATATACCCAAGTTGTGGGGAATGGAAGGTTCGATACATGAGTTTACGGCAAATGCGGATATCGGCGAGTATTTTTCGTTTCAACTTGGAGTTTATCCGCTAAAGAAAGATTTGGAAAAGGTACGGATTATTTTTAGCGACTTAAAAGGTTCTGACGGGAAATCAAAAATCCCTGCATCTGCTCTAACCTGCTTCAACCTTGAAGGAGTGAACTGGGATGGGAAACCAATGAAAAAAACAGTAAATATTAAAAAAGGATATATGCAGCCTCTCTGGATTGGGGTTGATATTCCTTTTGATGTTAAACCGCTGGCTTATACCGGAAAGCTGACCGTTACGGCAGATAATTCGGAAGAGTGGTATGTGGATTTTACAATTAATGTGAAAGATGTAATTTCTGAGGATCGTGGTGATAATGAACCCTGGAAACATTCCCGGTTAAGATGGCTCAACTCAACATTAGCCGAAAATGATGACCTAATAAAACCATACACTCCGGTTACTGTTTCCGGTAAAGAATTTAGTATACTCGGACGGACAATTGCAATTGATAATCTCGGCTTTCCGGAAACCATAAAGAGTTTTACAGATTATGAACTGACGGGTTTTGATAAGGAGGGAAGGGAAATCCTTAACGGCCCGGTGTCGTTTGTCGTTACGGAAAAGGGCGGGGGAGAAGCCATCTGGAAAAATAAAAAATTCAATCTTGTAAAACATAATTCAGGAGTGGCTGCCTGGGAAGCTGAAAATATTTCGGACAGGTTACTGATGAATTTAAAGGCGAAAATTGAGTTCGATGGTTATGTGGAATATTTAATAACACTTACCGCTACCGATGATATAGAAATAGAGGATATTAAACTGATGATTCCATTTGTTCCGGGCATAGCAAAATATACAATGGGAATGGGGCAGGAAGGCGGATACTGTGCTGACAAGTTTGAATGGAAATGGGATGTGAAGAAAAATCAGGACGCTATCTGGATTGGAGATGTGAATGCCGGGATGCAGTTACGGATGTGGGATGAAAACTATGAGAGACCCCTTAATACCAATTTCTATCAGGCGAAACCGCTAAATATGCCTCCGTCCTGGTATAACGAAGGGAAAGGCGGTTTTAATTATAAGAGACTTAATGATGAGTTCATTGCAAAAGCTTACACAGGAAAGCGTTCGTTAAAAGAGGGCGAGGAGCTGCATTTTAATTTCAGTTTATTAATTACTCCGTTTAAACCTGTTGATACAAAGAAACATTTCGCAAACAGGTATTATCACAAGTATTTTCCACTGGATTCGATTGAAGAGTACGGTGCAAACGTTGTCAATGTTCACCACGCAACAGCAATAAATCCATATATCAATTATCCGTTTCTTCGGCCCGACTCCATGAAAGCATACATTGATGAGGCTCACCGCAAAGATATGCGTGTGAAAATTTATTATACGGTCAGGGAACTTTCCAATCACGCTCCCGAAGTATTTGCACTTCAAAGTCTCAACGGGGAGGTTTTCGTCCCGCGCTCATTCAGCAAAAATCTTAAAAGTTACGGTAAGAACGGAGGCTATTCCTGGCTTCAGGAGCATCTTTTGAATGATGATTATATTGCAGCCTGGTATGCTCCGAATGTTGAGGATGCAGCAATTCTTAATACCGGTGTGTCGCGCTGGCACAACTACTATATCGAAGGGCTGAACTGGCTTGTGGATAATGTGGGTATTGACGGTCTTTATATTGATGACCTTGCCTTTGACAGATTTACAATGAAACGTATCAGGAAGGTGCTGGCGAAAAGGCCGGCTCCATTGATTGATCTTCATTCGGCTAACCAGTTTAACTATAACGACGGCTTTGCAAACAGTGCCAATCTTTATCTTGAACATTTTCCGTACATTGACAGACTTTGGTTTGGAGAGTATTTTAAATATGAAAACGATCCGGATTACTGGCTGATTGAAGTTTCCGGTCTTCCTTTCGGACTAATGGGAGAGATGCTTCAGGATGGTGGAAATCCTTACAGGGGAATGATTTACGGAATGACGGCACGTGCCCCCTGGTCGGGTAACCCTGCCCCGCTGTGGAAAGCCTGGGATGACTTCGGAATTAACGACAGCAGAATGATTGGCTACTGGGTTCCTTATTGCCCGGTAAAAACGGACAATGAAGACGTTCTTGCAACTGTTTATCTGAAAGAAGGAAAGGTTATGGTTGCAATTGCAAGCTGGGCAGAAAATGAAACGAAAGTAAAATTACTGATTGACTGGGAAAAACTTGATATGTCGCCGGATAAAGCCAAAATATATGCACCTGAAATAAAAGATTTTCAGGAAAGTGCTGAATTAAACGTAAATGATGCAATTGCAATTGAACCCGGCAAAGGGCTGCTTATGATTATTAGCGAATAATGTCAGGTTGAGCGAAGTTGTTGACCTGATGTGACAAGCGTACACGCTTATCAATACCGGTCCACGCTTGTCAATACTAAACCTATCTTTTAAGAATCTTCCCCGTTTTAATCACCTTCCCCGTCCCCCCGGTTATCCTGTAAAAGTAAATTCCATTACCGGTATTCTTTAAAGCTATTTCCGTTCTCTTTCCCGGAACAATAGTTGTATTACTAACTGTCTTACCGTTTACATCAAACATTGTAAACCGGTATGAATTTCCTTTTCCATTCGGGATATTTACAATTAGTCTGTCTTTGAACGGATTAGGGCTTACAATAATTCCATTTTCCGATACATTGTCATCAATCCTGACAGGTATATCGGGCGAATATTCCTCTTTCCGTAAAATCCATTTTTCAGGGTCAATATTTACATTCAGCAGTTGTTCCGGCAGGTCGAAGGAGTATTGCTGCAATTGCTGGTCATTCCACACAATTATTGTTGTATCGGCACCACTAAGAAGGTCGAAACGAATCCTGACGGGCATCTCGAACACAGGCCTGTATCCCCAGTTATCCTGCACCTGTTTTATTACAACCGCCGCACTATTGTCCTCATTCTGAACCCAGTTGTACATATAAAACGGGTAATATTCATCATAAACCCACTCCTCAAAAAAGAAGTCCAGGTCTATTCCCGAAGTCTCCTCAAACACCTGTTGCAGGTCTTCTGTTGTCGCCTCTCCGTACATAAAACCGGGATTTGTTGCATAATTCATCAAGCCTTCAAAAAAGATTTCATCACCAACTACGCCCCTGAGCATATGGAGAGTATAGGCTCCCTTTTTATAAATTATTGACTGAAAAATATTGAAAGTATCCTGTGCATTTTCGAGATAAAGAGTTCCGCCATTAAAATATTCTTCATTATGGATGTAATTCAGGTAAGCCTGATATCCGTTCAGGTGCTCCGTCCAAAGTGATTCCGAATATGTTGCAAAACCCTCATTAAGCCAGGCGTGATGCCAGTTCTCACAGGTTATCATATCACCGAACCATTGGTGTGCAAGTTCGTGGGCGGAAATGAGAAACCAGGATGGAGACATATTGTTTGTAATAGTATTTGTTTGATTTTCAATAGCCCCGTAAAACCCAAGTTGTGTCATTCCGTACTTTTCGTTACTAAAAGGATATGTACCGAAAATATCCGAGAAAAACTGAAGCACTTCGGGCATATCCTCCGTACCTTGCTGTGCACTGCTCAGGTCTTCATTAAAAACGTAGTAATCCAGTGGGTAACTTTCGCCTCCTGTCCCGTTGAATTCATCCTGAAAGTGGACATAATTTGAAATTGCCGCCATAACATAATAGGTAACAACAGGATAGCGGTGCCGCCATTGGAAAGTTTTTGTATCACCGTTGTCAATAATATTATCAAGGACGCCGTTTGAAACCGCCGTTATATCAATTCCGTTGTAAGTCAGATTTGGAATGGTTATATCCATATAAACCGAATCGGGCTTATCCTCCGGTCCGTCTTTACAGGGATACCAGTAATGAGCAAGATATGGCGTGGAGAGTGTGGCAATTACCGGTTCATTGTTCCCGTGACTTTCGTAACGCAGTCCCTTATATCCACCTGCGAGAACAGGCACTCCGTGATAATAAATTGTCAGGTCAATCAATTCCCCCGGATTATAAGAATCCGACAGTTCAATAATAATTTCATTGCCTGTCTGTGAGTAACTGTTGCAGGGTGCACTTATACTGTCAACGGTAAGTGATTGATTCAAATTAAGAGTTAGTGAATTAAGTCCGTTGACAAGAGGTTCAAAACGGCACAGGACACTTCCGCCCACATACGGAGATTCAACGCCGATACTGATATTTATATAATAAAACCTGACATCAATGTTCGTATCCCCTTTAAAGGTTGCGTTTTTTGCAACGAAATCTTTAAAAGTTTGAAATTCCAAATCGTACTGATGACGGAGTATATCCGGCTTTTGAGCATACGTCAATCCGGCAAGCAAAATAAACAGTGTGAATGTTAATTTTTTCAGGGTGTTTTGTTTCATTGCTATTGCGTTTAAATTTTGAAGATGTAAAAGTAGGAATTATTATGAAGGAGGTATAATTATTTTTACCTTTTTCTGTCAAAAAAACACCAAATTGTAAATAATTACGGCTTAGTATTAAGTGGCATTTGGCAGATATTTTTACTTAAGTCTGTTTTGAAAAATTCATAAAAGTAAAATCTCTTGCTTTTTATTGTGAAAATAAAAATTGCAAAATCCTTGACAAACAGGGTGTTTTATTTGTATCTTTGCTAAGTAAATATATAAATAATAAAATATTTATATAACCAAAAACAAAATTGTTATGAGAAATTATGCATTTTTCATTGCTGCATTTTTATTAATTTTAAAATATATTATTATGAAAAGGACTTTTACATTTCTAATTGCCTTCTTTGTGCTTGGTGTTATAGCATTTGGTCAAACAAATGAAG
>CAYOZZ010000257.1:0-21494 GCA_964408535.1 uncultured Bacteroidales bacterium
AACATAAATTATGTAATATATTTTATGTAACATAAAAAATGTAATATGTTCTTTTGTGATGAATTTCGTGCTTTTCTCTAAACGGCAATTTAAAGTCTCTTTTTCAAATCGCCGTTGTATTTGATATCCTCAGCCTTGATATTGGGGTCATTAAGCCATTTCGGAATACCGGCAAAATCCAGTTTATCCCTTGCGGCGTCAAGTTCATTTTCGGCATAGCTGTACACCATTTCAGCCGAAATAACGTTCGGCAAAGCCTGAAGTTTCCTCAGTTTTTTCATCTCCTCTTCAATTCCCGAACCTTCAACGGTTACAATAATATGACCTGTTTCCTTATGTAAATGATATTCGCAAAAGTCACTGTTTTTTACGGTATTTAAAACATCCGCAAGATTTTCAGGTTTTGTCTGTACGATAATACTTGAAATATTCATGAAATTACAATTTAATTCAGTTTCCAAAAAAGTATTTCCTCCGATTCGCTACTTGTAATTAGTTCGTTATCAGAGTAAAACAAAATACAGGTTAAAGTGCTTACCGAACCTTTCAGGGTATAAAGTTCCTGACGGGAAGCTATATCGAAAATAACAACATCATTATCTTCATTAGCCGAATAGGCTCCCTTATTCCCCGCCGGGTTTAATCCGGCACAATAGATTAAAAAATCGCTTTGAATATAATAATCCGTACCATTGTTATCATCGTAAACGGCCAGCCGCCTGTCCTGTCCACCGCAAATCAGTACATTGTTTTTAAAATCAATTTTGAAAACATTGTCAACATTATTTCCTTTAAAAGTTTTAATAAGGTTTCCGGTTTCCGTCTCAAACATCTGCACCACACCGCTTTCATCCGATGTCAGTATAAAATTTTTATCTTCACTAAGCACAAGGTCGTCAAAGGTATAGTGACTTATCTGTTTACGGTAAACGATACTGCTGTTGATAATATCATATAAAATAAGTTCATCACTTGTAAGCCCCATTATTATCAGGTTGTTATTGACAAAGCGAGCTTCTTTTATCATCATTTTTCCTGTACCTGCATCAATAATTTTTTTCAGCCTGCCATTATGAACAAAAACATTTCTAAAGCCCGAGGTTCCTTGGCAAACAATAAGAATATCATCGTTTCCCGGAATTTTATCAACCGAATATACCTTTGCCGGAATGCTGTCACCCATAAAATCGGTCACACCGGGTAAAGCAATCTTACTGACCGTTTTACGCAGCGGAATATTGAAAATATCCACAATTCCGGCATCGGTAGCAACATAAAGGATATTGTTTTCTTTCACCATATCCGTTACATCGCCCGATGCCTTCAATTTAAAAACAGGATTGACGCCTAAAGTACCGGAAACAAACCCGGGCAATAAAAGAAAAAGAAGAAGTTTTGCTTTTATCATTATTTTATTTCACTCCTTCATCAACAACATCGGCAAAATTAGACCTGTTTTTCGATTTTTCATCCCTGAAATCGGCAACAAAAGTATTCTTCACCTCTACAGTAATATCCGCCTGAGGCACATGACATTGCGAGCAGTTATAACGTGCATTGCTCAGCTTGTCACCGAGGCTTTGCAAAGTAACCGTATTGCCTTTATCATTATCCTGATAAGCAACGATTTTCCCGCTCTTCTCTTTTATCTGCGGTCTGAAATTCATAAAATGGGATTTGGGAATCGGCGTTGCTTTTACAGCCTCTGCCACGTTTGGCATATGACAGGAAAGGCAAAGATTCTGGTCCTTTTTTATAGGAAGAAAACCCTCGGTAGTGTGAGGAATTAAAGGTGGTGCATTCTCAAACGAACGCTCAATCACCTCGCTCTGACCAGGAGCAGGTGCATCAAAAACACCGAGATCGCCTTCTGTGGAATTTTCTGAATACAGGTCTGTTTTTCTCAATCCCAGGCTCTCTTCCGAAACAAAACCGGTTTCTCCTTTTTTTGCTTTTTTGCTGTCTCCGTTATTGTTACAGGCAACAGTAAAAACCGATAAAACGATTGTAAATAGAATTAGTTTTTTAGTCATGATTCAAATTTTTATTATTTTAATTTTGTAAATTTTCCAAAATGTAAGGCATTATCATCACACACTTCAACACACCTTCCGCATATGGTACATTCGCTGTTCGGAATGCTGCCCGATTGTTTATCAATAATTGACAATACCTGTTTTTCGGGACAGACCGAAAAACAATTGCCACACATCGTGCAATTATCTTTTATGTGATTTACTCTTAAAAAGCTGAATTTACTCACAAAAGAATAAAAAGCACCGAGCGGGCAGATATAGCCGCACCAACCGTTTCGCAACACAAAAACATCGAAAAGAAAGACCATAAACACAGCGGCAATTCCAAATCCGAACCCGAATATAATACCCCTGTGAAGCATTGATACCGGGCTTACAAATTCAAAAGCAGCTACTCCGGAAAATGCCGATACAACAAGTGACAGAAGCAGAATCCAATACCTTGTACTACGTTTAAAAGGCATTTTTTCATCAACCTTGTTCATCTGAAGTTTTCTGCGGATAAAATGTGCAAAATCGGAAACAATATTTACCGGACAAATCCAACTGCAAAAACTCCTTCCGAATAGTAGTCCGTAAAGAACCAGAATGATCAGGGCGCCTATTAAAACATCAATATTCAGAATTAACCCTGCCGCGAGCATTTGCAGAACGGCAAACGGGTCGGCAAGATAAAAACTTTCAAAAATGTAAGCAGCACTGTAATTTCCCTGTATGATTTTCCATCCGTAGAAATTTGCACCGATGAAAAGAAGAAGGAGAGTAACCTGTGTTATCCTTCTCGGAATTAAAAACCGGTTTCTTTTCAGCAGACTACTCATCAATTAAATCCTCCCAATTGTTTAAATAATCCTCGGCAGGAACCTCGTCAGATGGTTCATCTTTTGCCTCCATAATATTTTGCAGGCGCTGCTCATCTTCTTCGTCCCATCCTTTGATATAATGGTCTCCGACTTTACCCATTGCGACATCACGCGGTAAAATTCTGATGGCAGCTTTCTCCGTAATACAAGCATGTTCGCACATTCCACAACCTGTACAGGCTTTACTGTGAACTTCCGGCTTTAGAAAAGCATGTTTTCCGGTACGTTCGTTTCGTTCATATACCAGTGAAATAGCTTCATCCATTAAAGGGCAGGCACGGTAGCAGGCATCACACTGAATTCCCCAGAATGCAATACAGGATTCCTGATCAACAACAGCAAGTCCCATCAGGGATTTGTTGATATCGGGTTTCTCCCCGGTACCGCTGTCACTAACTAACTTATTGATATCCAGTGCACCTGTCGGACAGGGTGGAACACAGGGAACATCAGGACACATATAGCAAGGGATACTTCTCGGCTTGAAGTAAGGAGTTCCGATTGGAATTTCCGACTCCGGTTTTGCCAATAAAAGAGTATCATACGGACAATTCTCGACACATATCCCGCATTTTATGCAGGAATTTAGGAAGTCTTTTTCCTCCAGTGCTCCCGGAGGTCTTAAAACCAGCTCGGAAGCTTTAGCTTTGGATGTGTAAGCACCCCATCCAAAACCACCGAAGGTAAATACTCCGGCACTCCTGAACATCTTTCTTAAAGCATCCCTTCTTGATGTTGTTTGTTTTTCACTCATCTGTATCCCGTTAATTTATTATGCCGTTACACCGTATAATTTCACAGCACACTTTTTAAAGTCCGTCTGCTTTGAAATCGGACAAGTTGCGTCCAGAGTAACTTTATTTATAAAGACTTTTTCATCGAACCAGGGTACATAAACCAATCCTCTCGGCGGCCTGTTCCTGCCCCGTCCTTCAATTCTGGCTTTTACTTTTCCTCTGCGCGACTCAATCCAGATAAGGTCACCCTGTTTAAACCCTTTCTCTTCTATATCCTTTGGGTGCATATAGCACAGAGCTTCAGGTACAGCCCTGTAGAGTTCCGGTACACGCATTGTCATTGTTCCGCTGTGCCAGTGTTCGAGTACCCTTCCTGTTGCCAGCCAAAAATCATATTCTTTGTTTGGTACCTCGGGTGGTTCCATATAAGGACGGAAGAAAATTTTTGCTTTGTTACTGAGGTCTTTTTTCTCCTTATTTGTAATGCCCTTCAGATTACCCTGCGGTAATTTTTTGAGAGCTTTACCGTAAAATGCAAAATCACCCGTACCGGCTTTTCGTGCATAAGGATCGTATTTTGCATTAAAACGCCATTGAGTTTCTTTACCGTCAACAACCGGCCATTTAAGACCTCTGACTTTATGATAGGTATCAAAATCGGCGTAATCGTGTGCATGTCCGGCACCGAACATTCTGTATTCCTCCCACAGATATTTCTGGATAAAGAATCCGTAACCTTTCCAGGGCTGACCGTCAGAGCCGATAACTTTTCTTTTGTCGCCTTCGGCTTCTGTATTTTGGAATCCGTCTGCAATAGGGTCGGGCCAGGCAAATGACTTGGCAGTATCGTTTGCAAACAGAACATCATAAAGTGTTGCATTCGGATTATAGCCCATCTCCTGAGCTTTGGAAATAACATCAGGCAAACCGCCTTCTAATCCGGGAACAGGTTGTGCTCCCCACACATCCCTGATTTTAAAGCGTTTGGAGAGTTCGACTATTTGCCATACATCGGGCATTGCATCGCCAACCGGAGTAACCTGCTGTTTCCAGTGTTGCGTCCTTCTTTCGGCATTTCCGTAAGCACCCCATTTCTCGTAAATCATTGCCGAGGGCAAAATCAAATCGGAAACTTTTGCCGAAATACCGGGATAACCGTCGCTTGTGACAATAAAATTGTCCATTTTACGGGCTGCTTTTATCCAGTGATTGGCATTAGCCGAATCGTGGTACGGATTACAAACCTGCACCCAGGCAAATTTAATCTTACCATCCTCCAGATCGCGGTGAATCTTCATAATGTGCGAACCTGGCTTAGGATTTAAAGTTCCCTCGGGTAATCTCCAAATCTTTTCGGAGACTTCCCTGTGTTTTGGGTTTTTAACAACCATGTCGGCAGGTAATCTGTGTGAAAACGTTCCTACCTCACGTGCGGTTCCGCAAGCCGACGGCTGGCCTGTGAGACTAAAAGCACCGTTTCCCGGTTTTGCCTGCTTACCAAGCAGAAAATGAACCATATACGAAAGTTCATTATCCCACGTACCCCGTGTATGCTGATTCATTCCCATTGTCCAGAAAGAGACTACTTTTCTGTTTTTCTCAACGTAAAGGGCCGATAGTTTTTTCAGCTTTTCCTTAAAATCCTCAATGGATTCGTCAGGGTTGCCTTTGGCAACACTTGCGACATAATCAAGCGTATAGGGTGCAAGTCCTTTTTTGAATTCATCAAAGGAAATAAGCCAGTGTGCACCGGCGGCAGAACGGTGTTTCATCTCCATCGTATCGCCTGCTTTATATCCGAGATATGCAAGAGAAATACCCTCATCTTTCGAAAGTACCTTGGAAGTTTCGTGATTAACGGTTTCCTTTTCCTTGTCGCTAAATTTCGAATGGTCCGGTGTTCTCATCCCATAACCGATATCAGCGAATCCCGTTGCAAATACATTATGTTTGTTAACGAAATTCCAGTCTATAACCTCAGGATGATTATAAACTATTTCCCTTCCGATAAAATTCCATATTGCGAGGTCGGTATTGGGTTTAAAAATTATCTCCATATCGGCAAGGTCGGAAGTCCTGTTAGTAAATGTGGAAAGATTGACAACCCTTACCCTGTCAGGGTTGCTCAGTTTCCTGTCCGAAACTCTTGCCCATAAAATCGGGTGCATTTCAGCCATATTGGCACCCCACGAAATGACGGTATCGGTCAGTTCAATATCATCATAGCAACCGGCGGGTTCATCAATGCCGAAAGTCTGAATAAATCCTGCAACAGCAGACGCCATACAGTGACGTGCATTGGGGTCAATATTATTTGATCTGAATCCTGCTTTCACCAATTTTACGGCAGCATAACCCTCCTGAACTGTATATTGTCCTGAACCGAAAACACCAATACCGGTAGGTCCCTTTTCTTTCAGTGCCTTCTTAATTTGCTTTTCCATCTCGTCAAAAGCACGTTTCCAGCTGACAGGTTTAAACTTTCCGTTTTTACTGAAATTACCTTCTTCGTCAACACGGAGTAAAGGAGTTTTCAGACGGTCTTCACCGTACATTATTTTCGCATTAAAATAGCCTTTAATACAATTTAATCCGCGGTTTACCGGAGCGGCAGGATCACCTTTCACAGCAACAATCCTGTCGTTTTTAGTGGCAACCATTATTCCACAGCCTGTACCGCAAAAACGGCATACGGCTTTATCCCAGCGCCAGCCTCCTTCGGCTTTTTCCTTGCCCGCCTTTACCGACAGCGGAATGCTCATACCCACTGTAGCAGCGGCAGCAGCCACGGCTGAACTTTTTACAAAATCTCGTCGTGTTATTCCCATAATACTATATTTTATAAATTATTAATTTTATATTTATTCCCCTGAATATCTTTTCCTGAACTCCCTTGCAGCTTCCTGGCGTCTTTTTATTTCGGCGGGGTCTTCTTTACCAAGATACCATTTGTGCATTTCGCTGTTTAATGTTTCATTCAGCATTTTCTCTACGCGTGCAGCACCGGCAGCATTACCATGTTTTTTACCCTCCTCGATTTTTTCTTTAACCTGGGGTACAAATTTGTAATAGAAGTTTTCGGCAACCTCAAAATTTCCGTGCCATTGCGTATAATCCGGGGCCATCATCGAAGCACCCATTCTTGCTCTTCTGCCTTCGTGGTGCCACAGGAGGAAAAATGTCATTTCCAGCTCCTCGTCAAACTTAACCGGAGTCAACAATCCTTCTTTCTTAAGCGCACCCATTATTTCGGTAGCGGGAATTCCATATTTGTCATTATACATATTCACCTGATTATCATACTGTTCATAAAAATTATTAACATATTGTTTTGTATGACATTGTAAGCAAACATTTTGCATTTTTTCACGTCTTTCCTCCCAGGTCAGGAAATCTGCCGGAGGTTCTTTCCCGAGTTTTTTGAATTTTGCAAGTTGTGAAGCATCAATTTTTTGTGAAACTTTCGGACGTAAAGTCCAGCTTATCCTGTCGCCTACATCATGAGTCACAGGTTGATCGGGAGTTGCGCTCATATGGCAGGTAGCACAGGTAGGGGCTGCATTATAATCCTGACCTACAATCCAAGGTTGTGCATCAAGATTCATCTCATCTTTATGTGCATGGAAGTTGATTCCATGTTTCGACTCCTCATAGATTTCCAGTTGAGGGTGGTCGGGGCCAAGGTGACATTTCCCGCAGTTTTCGGGCTGACGGGCTTGTGCAACCGAAAAACGGTGTCTGTTATGGCAGGCCGTACAGGAACCTTTTGAGCCGTCAAGGTTAATTCGTCCCATACCTGTGTTGGGCCAGGTTTTAGGGTCGAATTGTAAAATGCCGTTATCGTTTTTAACCGGATTACCCTCTTTATCGGTAAGGAGCTGAACCCGCGATCCGTGACATTGCCAGCAACCGTTTGCAGCAGCCGGATTAAATCCGTCATTATAAGCTGCATGTCCTTCAACAACTTCTGCAAGGACATTGTCGAGCGATCCCATTATGGCGCCTGCGTCGGCATGATAACTGGTCATAAATTCATTTGCCTCATCCTCGTGACACTTTGCGCAATCCTTCGGAGTAACAATGGTTGAAATGAATGCACCTTCGTGCTTATATCCGTCCAAATCACCTTTTTCGGCTTTATGACATTCCAGACAGCCGACTCCCACTTCTGCGTGTTTGCTTTGTGACCAGTCTTCGGTAATAACTTTGCCGTTGCCTTTTTCGCTGTGACATCCGATACAATGTTCTGTATCGGAATCAACTATAGGTTTGGGCCTGTAATCGGGCATTGACCTTTGTACTTCTTTCCAAAGGGCAAACATTAAAACAACGAGAAATACTATACTCAAAATCCCGATTATTGTTCTTTTTGTGTTTAAACTTGTTGCCATTTTTTTATTTTTTATATTTGATTCTGTTCTGTAAAATTTATTTTTAATGTCCTATAATCTCCCAAAAGAGGAATACATTTATTAATAGCATACCTGCAATTCCTATCCAGAAACCGAGTTCTTTTCCCGGAAATCTTTTCTCGAAAAACCTGTCGATAAAAGGCCAGAAAAAAAGAATTGCGAGAAATAACATCGGACCTAAAACCCCGAGAGTCAGGTTTGTAATCTTAAGCCATCTGAAAACGGGATAGAAATACCACTCGGGTTTAATATGCAGGGGTGTCACATTCGGATTTGCCGGGTCGCCCAGTTGAGCAGGAAACAACAACGACAAAACAACAAGAACCACCATAATTATTGAAACCATAATGAGTTCGGTAAATACATGATCGGGGAACAAGGGATATGTTTTTTTCTCCTTGTTTTCATCACCTTTGAATTTTAGTTCGGTAACTCCGTGGGCCCTGATAAGGTACAAATGTATCCCGACAGCCATAAAGGTCAAAACAGGAAGCAAAACAACATGAAAGAGATAGAATCTTGTAAGGGTATTTTGACCTATTTCGGAGCCGCCGCGCATAAAATCAGCTATCCAACCGCCTATCAGAGGTGTTGCTCCGGCAATTCCGGTTCCGACTTTCATAGCCCAGTATGACATTTGTTCATATACAAGGGAATAACCGGTAAAGCCGAACATAAGTGTTAACAGAAAGAGAACCACACCGAACATCCAGTTCATTTCCCTCGGTTTGCGGTACGACTGGGTAAAAAACACTCTCATCATATGCAACAACAAAGCTGCAATCATTATATTCGACGACCAGCGGTGGATACTTCTGATGAGCCAGCCGAATTTTGCCGTATAAGTTATATATGCTACGCTTTCGTAAGCTTTATCGGCTTCCGGCACATAATAAAATATCAGCATAATACCTGTAATGACCTGAACAACAAACATATACAGTGGAGTTCCACCCAGCGCCCACCACCATCTTTTCAAATGGTTGGGGATAGGTTCTGCGGTGAGTTTTATCAGGGCTTCCTGGTCAACAGGAAACGATTCTGCAATCCAGTTTTTTATTCCTGCCATAATCAACCCTCCTTATCTTTAAAATAGATGAATACATTATCGCCTTCGAGTTCGACTTTATAAGAATCAAGAGGACGGGGCGGAGGCCCGGCAAGGACATTGCCGTCTTTATCGAAACGGCCCTGATGACAAGGACAATAAAATTCTTTTTTGTCCTTTTGCCAGTAAACAGTACATCCGAGATGAGTACAAACGGTTGAAAGAGCCTTCACTTCCCTTTCACCTGTACGCACGATCAACAAATCTTTACCCATCAAATCTTTATATTTCCTCGTTGCATTGACCGGCAATTCTTCGAGATGCACTGTAAAAATACGCCTCTGAACTTCCCGCTTTATCGGAGTGATAAACCGGATTCCCATTGCCGTAAGACCTGCAAAAGCAGCACTCAACGGGACAAAGGCGAACATATTTTTAAGTGCGTTTCTTCTGTCCATATCAAATGATTTATAAGATTATTTACTTTGATAGAAGGTGGGTTTGAAAACGAGCATCAGCCATCCCCAGGTGTTCCCTTTATCTTTTTGAGTGTTTTTTAAATATTCCATTGACTCTGAAGCAAACATCATTGAATAACCGGCTTTTACAGTCACAGATTTTGCAACAGAATAACTCGCAACCATATCAACCTCGGTTCCAAGACCTTTTGATGGTTCAATCATTTTCGGTGTCCCGTCGTCATTATAAACCGGCTGCCATTTGTCATCCATTTCCTGACGATACATTGTTGCAGCAGTTGAGAAGAAATGGGGAATAACCATTGCAGTGAATTTGTCTTTCTTAAACTTTAAAGGGATATAAATATCCATCAGGCCGACACTTCCGAAATGGTTACCGACATAGAAATAATCCATCCATCCGTTAAATTTATGATTGGTTCCGTAAAAAGGAGCGAAAGCATTTTCTGTTTCCTGAACACCTTTATTATCGGCAATCGCTTTTTCGTCATTGCCCGACAGATATTCAAGGCCAGCTCCTACCGTAAACATTTTAGCTATAGTATAATAAAAATCTATATTGAAATACAAAGCTCTGATATTCATTGTAGTATCATAGGGGCTTTGCCTGATAACCGTTTTCTTACCAACCTGATAGTAGAAGCCGAGATTTGCTTTTATGTTGTTCTTCTTAAATGATAATCTAGGTCCGATTGTCTGGCTGTATGCCACCTTCTCCATATAATTACCGGTTGAAGTAGTATCGTCGGAGATATATGGCATACCGTTGTTTAATGCCAGTACGCTAATCCCGAAACTGTTAAACTGACCGTGCCAGTGAGCATACTGAAACGTTTTATAGTTATTGGTCATATAATTCATTCTGTAAAGCGATTCGCCAAGGGCATTATAAGCAAAACCAATATCAATCTTATTGTTTTCGTTGGGCTTAATTTTCAGGAGTAAAGCGTCGTGGCTTCTTGCCTGTTGTGTCCAGTCAACAGCTCCGAAAATACGTTGGTCGTCATAATTTATCTCCTGACGTCCTGCTTTTACGGAAAACTTGTCGGAAAACAAAACTTCACCCCAGGCTTCGTGTACAGCTGTTCCGTAAATGTCCGACTTGCTCAAGGTGCCGGTTTCCCCCCAAACGCCTACATTCTGAATACTAAACCCTACATTGAATCTGTCATTTGAAAACTTAAGCCCTAACCTGCTTCTTTGCGAAATAAACATTGCTGGCCGGGCACCCTCCGGGAAAAGTGTTTTGTAACCGTGGAGGTACTCCATCCTCGGACGGAAAACACCGTAAATCTTAACTGCCTGGGAATAAATATCAGTTGATATTAAGACCAATATTATTCCACTAATAAAAATGATTTGTAATTTTTTCATTTTTTTGATTTTTTGTTTAAAACTATATTGTAAAACCATTTATTTTGGTAATTAAATACTTGTTTTCAAAAATATAAAAAGCAGTATCTTGTTGAGTCAAAAGGATATATGATAAATATCATATTTTGCTTATATAGAAAGGATATAAATAGCTGTTAATTAATTATCAGCCGGTTAACAAATGGTAACAGGGGTATTGAATAAAAGAAAAGAAAGGTAAAAACAACAGTTTAAAAGAAAAAAACCTTCCTGAGCAACTCAGAAAGGTTTTCACAAATATACTGAGGTAAACATATTATGTAAAAATAATGTGGCTTCCTTCACCGCCGGCTCTTTCGTAAAACTCGCCGATGGTAATGATATCTTTCACGTGTTCCGAAAAATCCTCCCTTTTCAGTTTAAACATATCCACCGCCAGTTTGCAGGCATAAAGATTACCTCCGCCAGCAACAAACAGTTCGATGAATTCGCTTACCGGGGGAATATCAAGTTCTTCCATTCCCTTTTTCATCATACCGGAGACCATAGCCTCCATACCAGGAATAACACCCATCCAGGATGGCATTCGTGCTCCGCCCGGAAGTCGTAAAGCCGGATTACCGAGAACAGCAGTATGAAGTTTATCCATACGTTTTTTCATAATGGCGTCAAGTCCGAAGAAGGTAAAAAACAGATTACATTCAATACCTTCCATAACGGCTCCGTTGCCCATTACAAGTGATGCGTACACATCTTCTATAGCACCTTTAGCGCATATGATGCTGACTTTTTTTACGGGATGTTCGTTTGTGTCTGACATAATTGTATGTTTTAAATTTATACACAACTTGCCGGCTTGGGAATTCCGGCTATTTTAGTGGCTTTTTTCATAGGAGCTCCCGGAAACATCTGGTAAAATGTTTTTACATCCACTACTCCTGATTTATTGATACCCCGTATCGAAAGGGCATCACCGCTTTCAAACTTGTTCCTCAGATACTCAAGCACTTCAAAATGCTTGTCGGTAAGTTCAACACCTTCTTCTTTTGCTATTTCCGCAGCAATCTCTTTTGACCATTGCGAAGGATTCGTAAAGTAACCCTCTTCGTTTACATCAACTGTAACTCCTGCATATGTTTTTGTTGCCATAATTTATTGAATTTTAATTTATTACTATGTTTGATTAAATATTTTTGCTCTCTTTGTTTTTTAATTGTTGCTGTGTTAAATTTTTAAGGAAAGTCATCATAAATCCCATACCTTTTTTCATTTCCGGACTGTTCATTTCCCTCATCATCTTCCATATCGAATATTCGGGAATTTCATCCGTTTCAAGGTTTTTGTAAACGACAACGGCATTGTGAACCGCATCAAGCATATCGGGCTGTGTAATCTCCTTGACTATTTCGAGAATAGGGACAATTTTATCGGCGAGTTCACGAATATCGTCAACAGTAAAATGAGTAACGATATTGTCGAAAACTTTCATAAATTCCTTAACAAAATCAATGTAACCCTTCTGTTCGAGTTCATTGAAAGTATTGACGGCATCCAGTCCGGCCTGATGTGCAATCGGTGCAACATCTTTGGCAAAGTCGGTAATACTTTCTAGCATCTCAAGCATCATATTGATATTGTCAAGATTATGCAAAAGTCTTATACCTATTGAGCTGATGGTTTCGCCGTCAATTTCGACACCGGCTTTGTCAAGTTGGACGACTGCATTCTGAAAAGCATCTTTACTGACGATTGACAGGTCGCTCATCAGGTCATTAACCGATTCGCGGGACTGTTTCTGAGCATAAACCTCCTCAAGTACAAGGTCAAGTTTACGGTTTATCTCATCTATCTGATTTTGAATATTAATGTCTGTCATAATCCGAATGATTTTAATTACTCCATTTTTTTGCCTGCCATAGTCATTTGTGTATCAATGGGCATCTCTTTGCCTTTAAGCAGAATATGCCAGTAAATCCAGCGGAACATCAGCTTTCCGTAATGATTCATTCTGGTCTCTTTTAGTAAACCGAAAGGACCGATACCGGGGAAAGGGAATGAACCGGGAAGCGGTTCGGTGTCGTAATTAAAATCAATCAGGGCACCTTTTCCGTGTCCGGTTTCAATATAACAGTTCGAGTGGCCGTCGAAACTGGCTGTAAACGGCCTGCCCTCAATGTAACACAGCAGGTTTTCGTGCAAAATATCGGCTTCGAAATGGACAACGGAACCGGCTTTGGAGGTCGGAAAGTTCCCGGCATCACCAATTACGAATATATTTTCGAATTGATTCGACTGAAGTGTATGTTTGTCGGTTGGTACAAATGCGAAATCGTCACCAAGACCGCTACGTTCAATCATCGGGTCACCTGAGTGCAGCGGAATGGAGACCAGGCAATCGAAGGGAACCTCTGCACCGCCAAAATCCTTTATCACTTTTTTCTCATTGTCAACCTCACCCAAAACAAAGTCGGTAACAATATTGATGTTTTTCTCCGAAAGCATATTGCCGAGTACTTTTGATGCACGTGGTTTTGTGAATGCTCCGCTTAAAGGTGTTACGAAAGTGATATTGACCTTATCCCTGAGACCACGGTCAATAAAGAAAGCATCGGCAAAAAATGAAAACTCAAGAGGTGCAACCGGACATTTTATGGGCATATCCGCAATATTGATTACCAGTTCGCCGCCTTCCCATGTCTTAAAAAATCCGGCAAGTGCCTTTGCACCCTCAATTGTATAAAAATCGAATATGTTTTTATGCCACAATTCTCCTTTCAGCCCGGGAGTCTCTTCCGGTACAATCCTTGTCCCTGTGGCGATTATCAGGATATCATACTTTAAGACTTCACCGTCTTGCAGAATAACTTTATTGTTTTCTCCTTCTACCCTGTCAATTTTTGAATAAATAAGGTTTACCCCGACAGGAATAAAACTGCTTTTCTTTTTTATAACATCCGCCTCTTTATAATATCCGAACGGTATAAATAAAAATCCGGGTTGATAATAATGGGTTTTGTACTGGTCTATAATGGTAATTTCCCACTCATCCCTGCTAAGCTCTTTCCTCATTTTGTTTGCCATAATGGTGCCCCCCGTACCTGCACCGAGAATCAATAATTTTTTCATAATTTTTATTGTTTTTTAAATAACAATGCAAAAGTAGATTGATATATTTATATATTAAAATTAATAGATATGATAATTATCATATTTAAAGTTTTATATATCTTTGAAGCCGGTTTTAGAAATTAAGGTTAGTCAATATGGAATATATTCATTCTGTTTCAGGCTGTAAGAATTGTCCTTACAAGAATCTGATATTCGGTGCATTAAGGAGTAAGGAGTTTGACTTTCTTGAAGAATCGAGAAAGGAGGTTTTATTTAGAAAAGGAGATATTATAACAAAGGAGGGCGCAGAGATTAAAGAATTTCTTTATTTGAAAAGCGGTCTTCTAAAAGTTTACAAGACAGGTGCCGACAATAAAACACAAATAATAAGAATAGCAGGAGCTGCCGATTTTATAAGCTTGCTGAGTATGTTCTCCAACGACAGATATAAATACTCCATTGCAGCTATTGAAGATACAACCGTTTGCATTGTTGATTCCGAAAAGATAAAGACTCTTGCAAGGGAAAACGGGGAATTTGCACTGGAGCTTATGAAAAGAATGAGTTATACCTATGATGAAATCATTGACACAACATACAGGATAAGGCAAAAACATCTTCGCGGACGGATTGCATACATCCTGCTCTATTTTGCACAAAAAATATACAGGCAGAACAGATTTGAGTTACCTGTGTCGCGCCGCGAAATTGCCGAACTGATAAATATGACTACCGAAAATGTAATCCGGATTTTATCTGAATTCAAGAAAGACGGTATAATAGGTATTGATGGTAAAATGATTGATATTCTTGATGTAGAGCGCCTTGAACAAATCAAGAAAATCGGGTAATATCCGAACCTTTTGCCCTGAAATATCAGGTGTGCAAAATTATTTCAACAAAACTTATTTAAAACAATAATAAATTACAACCCGGAATATCGCCGATAACGACATTTATTAATACCCCCGCTTTTTTAATTCGTTATAACTCAGATACATACAAAATAATCATAAAGATTCATATATACATATCACTTATTAAAAAGTGAGTATAAATTTCGCACAGGGTATTGACAAAATGTAACAAAAACTAATTTTGCCCACTATTAATATTTAACGTAACATCATATATATCATATATAGGTTTAATACATTCTATTATGAAAGAATTTATAAAATTCATTTTTGTTGTTTTGGTGCCCATATCACTGATTCTCATTATTACCGTTGAGTACAACGGTGATTTTGACAGGGACTATTATCCTTCATCGAAAATAGAAATTCAGAAGAAGGTCATTCCTGTTGACCACTCGAAATTTGAGGTTCTCCAAAAGGACTTTGAAAAGCCGCAGGAAATTACCGAAGCCTGCCTGAGTTGTCACAACGGGAGAGGCGAAGAATTTATGAAGACCGAACACTGGCAGTGGCATAAAATGGATTCGGTTGCCGGTAAAGGATATGAAGACCTCGGAAAGAGAAATATCCTTAACAATTTTTGTATCGGTGTGAATGCCAATGAAAAACTTTGCTCATTATGTCATGCGGGTTATGGTTACGGCGACAAGAATTTCGACTTTCATAATCCCAACAATATTGACTGTCTTGTCTGTCACGATAAAACCGGTACGTATAAAAAATCGAAACCCGGAACAGGTCCGAATACCGGCTCGGGAAATCCGTCTCCAAAGGTTGATTTGCAAAAGGTTGTTCAAAACATCGGACTCCCACAACGGAACAACTGCGGAACCTGTCATTATAAAGGTGGTGGCGGAAACAATGTAAAACATGGTGATTTGGAGATGGCGTTGAACAAATGTACAAAAGATGTGGACGTTCATATGGCTTACGACAAGAAGAATATGAAATGTACCGACTGTCACGAAACACACAATCACAATATCACAGGACAGTTATACACCGTTTCGTCTTCAAACAAAAATAAGGTCACCTGTGAAAAATGCCACACTGCCACACCACACAAAAGCAAATTGCTGAACAACCATTACGAGCAGGTTGCTTGTCAGACCTGTCACATACCTGTTTATGCAAAAGTCAACCCGACAAAAATATACTGGGACTGGTCAACAGCGGGTAAAATGAAGGACGGAAAACCATATACTGAATGGTCGGATGATAAACTACACGAATATGATACAAAACATGGTACCGCCGTTTTCGGGAAAAACCTTAAACCCGACTACGTATGGTTTAACGGAATGGCAGATCATCATTTAATTGATGAAAAAATTGAAAATACAGACGGGCCTTTGGTTCTGAATAAATTGTCAGGTTCATACAAAGATTATGTCAAGCCTGCCGACTCGTTACACCGGTCAAAGATATGGCCTGTTAAAATAATGAAGGGCAAGCAGATATATGATCCTGTCAATAAACTTCTTATACAGCCAAAGCTTGTCGGCCCGAAAGGTTCGGGAGCCTATTGGGCTGATTTTGACTGGAATGCCTCAGCAAAAAAAGGGATGGATTATATCGGGTTACCATACAGCGGCAAATATGATTTCATCGAAACGGAAGGCTACTGGCCGTTGAACCATATGGTTTCCACATCCGACAAAGCACTAAGCTGTACCGAATGTCACAGTAAAAACGGAAGGCTGAAAAAACCAAACGACTTTTATCTTCCGGGAAGAAATTACAGCTCGCTGATTGATACGGGCGGAGTTATCTTTATGATACTTGTTCTTTTGGGTGTTATAGTACACGGATTTATGAGAATAGTAAGCAGTAAAAAAACACAACATTAAAATTATTCAGAATGAAAAAAGTACGGATATATAAAAAGTACGAACGTTTCTGGCACTGGACACAGGCAGTATTGATACTTTCGCTTGCAGTTACCGGTTTTGAAGTGCATGGCTCTTATGAACTTCTCGGATATCAGGATGCCGTGCTAATACACAGAAATCTTGCCTGGGCATTTATGATACTCATAGTATTCACGCTTTTCTGGAATATGGTGACCGGCGAATGGAGACAATATATTCCTTCAACGAAAATGATAAAAGCCCAGATTGAGTATTATATCACAGGTATTTTTAAAAATGCCCCCCACCCGACGAGAAAAACCGTTTACAATAAATTCAATCCCATACAGCGGCTTACCTATCTCGGGCTGAGGGTTTTAATAATTCCGGTTGTTGTCCTCAGCGGACTGGTTTATATGTACTACTCCCTGATTATTGAACACCAGATAGGAACTCCGCTGACTCCCGTTGCTTATATCCATACAATCGGAGCATTTCTGCTCATCGGGTTTGTAATCGGGCACGTATATCTTACCACTACCGGTCACAAACCTATGTCGGCAATAAAGGCAATGCTGACAGGCTGGGAAGAGATGTCGAACGAAGATGCGGAAATTGCTCTTGAAGAGAACCTGAAAGTTGCTATGATCGAAAGCAGGAAAAGTATCAGCGGCAGGGGAAGTGTCGAGAAAGAACATATGTTTGAAAAGGCGTTTGAGGAAGCTACCGAATCGCTTGGTATAGAGACGGAATCAACACGTCTGCGTGAAAAATTGCTTAAGTCGAACGTGGGATATTTCAGAATAAATAAAGACGGCTTATATGAGGAGGTTAATGACGCCTGGCTCAATCTTTATAAATGTGCAATAAAAGAGGATGTCATCGGATCGCACTATTCGCTGAACCGCACACCGGAGGATAAAAAGAAAATCGAAGCATTTGTTAACCGTGTTTTGAGCGGTGAAACTCTGAGCGGAGAGCGCGTTTCGAGGGTTTGTACCGACGGTTCGGTAGGTTATCACACCGTTTCGGCTAAACCCTACTATAAGGATGGGGAGATTGCAGGTCTCGAAGGATTTATCATTGATATTACGGAGCAGGTCAAGGCTGAACAGGAACTGGAAAGAAAGCTCGAAATGGAGCATAAATATCACGACTTCTACAAAAAGATATCAGAGTCGGAAGGAGTGGGATATTTCAGGATTGGTAAAGACGGTTTTTATCAGGATGTGAATGATACCTGGCTGAAGCTTTACAGATACGATTCAAAAGATGAGATCATAGGGAAACACTACTCGCTTAGCCGGACAAAAGAGGACTTTGTGGAGTTGAAAAATTCTGTTGAGAAAGTTTTGCAGGGCGAAACTATACCGTTTGGAGAAACCCGCAGGTATTGCAAGGACGGAACCGTTGGATACCATACAATTACAATGACACCGGTTTATGAAGATGATAAGATTGTCGGTTTTGAAGGTTTTATCGTTGATATAACCGAAAAGAAAGAGGCGGAAAACGAACTGCGGAAAAAGCGGCAGAATTAACACGGCAGGAGGCGGGTTGAAAAAACTGGTGCACTACTCAATAAACTGATTCCGGTGAAGTTATTCGCAATGTCAGGATAATCACTCCCGAAAATATGTTGATTCACGTCAGGTTGAACGAAGTCGAATAAGTCAGGTTGAGCGAAGTCGAAACCTGCCCCCCCAAAAAAGAACCTAAATCTTTTTATAGTTCTTATACCTGCCAATCTCCCTGCCGGTAATCTTTTCAAGAAAGTTAAGAAACTGTTTGGCAGGAGGAAGTTTAATTCCTTTTGTGGGGTCGTAAGTGAAGGTCCAGTTTTGTCTTTTTATCCTCTCCTGCATTACTTTCGGATGTGTACCCTCGAATTTTGCCAAAGAATCAATCGAAGAATAGTCGAACTCATCGCTTACGGCAATTTTTTTCTCAACAAATTCATCATCGTGCCACATCTTTTCAAATTCTTTTCTTTTCTCCTGCTGTGTTCTCGGGTCTTTCACCCAGCCGTAATGATACATCCAGGCATTAATGGGTTTAACTCTAAGTAATCGGTTATTTTTACGGAATCCCTGTGCATCGCGAAACGACCTGATCTGCTTATCATTTCTGACAATTCTGATTTCATTCCCGTACCATTTTCTCGAATTACCGACATAATCATAAGAGCCGTAAAAGTGCAGATAGTTGAATAAAAGTCCTTCCACTTCAGGATTATCCTTCCATTTCAGCATTGCTTCTTTGATTGCCGGGAGATACTTTTCGTGAACACACTCATCGGCCTGAATATAGAATCCCCAGTCGCTGTCAGGCGAGATGGCATCAAAGGCCTTGTTTGTTTCAACGGCAAGAACTTTACCGCCCTCTCTCAAAGTATCATCCCAGACAGTTTCAATTATTTTAACTTTATCAGAATCAATACTTTTTATAAGTCCGAGTGTGTCGTCCTCAGAATTTCCAACAGCAACAACCACTTCGTCACAAACAGGCAGGATTGACTTAACGGCTTCCACAATCGGGAAATCGAATTTAACGGCATTGCGGATTATAGTAAAACCGGAAACTTTCATAAATCATATGTTTTTCTACCTTCGTAACTTTTGCGACGGAGGTCATTCACTTAATTTCATTTTAATCTTGGAGGTAAGTATATCAATGGCAATTTGATTTTCACCTCCCTGTGGAATAATAATGTCGGCATATCTTTTATTCGGTTCAATAAAAAGCAGGTGCATCGGTTTCACAAACCTTTCGTAATGGTCGAGAACCTCCTTAAACGAGCGGCCTCGCTCTTCAATATCCCGCCATATTATCCTCATCAGACGGTCGTCGTTATCGGCGTCAACGTAAACCTTGATATCAAGTCTTTTTCGCAATCGCGGATTTGACAGAATAAGAATTCCTTCAACAATAATTACCTTTTTAGGTTCAACAGGAATTGTCTCTTCAGCCCTTGCGCAGGTCAGGTACGAATAGATGGGCATCCCGATGGTTTTTCCATCCTTCAGCCTGTCAATATGATTTATAAGCAGATTAAACTCAATTGACGACGGGTGGTCAAAGTTTATCTTCGCCCTCTCTTCAGCCGAAAGATGGCCGTTATCGCGATAATACGAATCCTGTGAAATAAGAGATACCGAATTGGGCGGAAGACTTGCAATGATCTTCTTGACCACTGTTGTTTTCCCGGAACCGGAACCTCCTGCAATTCCAATTATTAACATACTTTCGTTATTTAATCTCCATTACCTTTAATTCACGTTTATTTTTCCACATTCCTCTTGTAAAATCCGGAAACTTGATTGGCCAGCTTCCGCTTTCAATTGATTTTTCGCTCAGCGGTCGAACAGCGCTTAACATAACCGCATCATAGACATCCATATCCGGTTCCTCTCCTTTTAGCAAAGCGTTTATCAGCCTGTAATCCTCAAAGTAATCCATTCCGCCGTGGGCAGCACCCGACTCTTCACCCTCCTTCTGCATATTTTTCCATAACGGGTGCATATACTCTTCTTCGTATTTGCTGAACTCTTCCCATCTGTGATGAGGCGATTTGCCCTGAATATGAACTTTCGCAACGGGATATTTTCTTACAATACCGTTTGTCCCCTGAATAAGAATATCGCGGCTGTAAGGTCGGGGATTGCTTGTGTCGTGCGTTACAACTATAGTTTCGCCATTCATGGTTTTGATAATTGTCGTGACAACATCATTCAGTTTAAACTTTTCCTTGGCTTCAAAACTGTCAGGTCCGAAAACTTCCTCGGCATACAGGTGCAAACCGCGGGTTTTCGACCCGAAAGATACCAGATAGTCGAAATAATTGCCCCTGTTAATGTCCATACACTGCGCAACAGGTCCGAGACCGTGAGTCGGGTAAAGATCACCGGTATGGTCCATTGACCACTGACGACGCCATACACCCTCACCGTTCATATCGTGTTTAACGGCTCTCAGGTCGTGGAGATATCCGCATTCACCGTGTAGCAACTCACCGAACACACCCTGCTTAACCATATTGAGAATCATCATTTCATCACGGTCGTAGTTACAGTTTTCCATCATTATACAGTGCTTACCTGTATTTTCAGATGTCTCGACAAGTTCCCAACACTCATTAATAGTTAAAGCTGCCGGAACCTCTGTGGCGGCATGTTTATCCGATTTCATAGCTTCCGTAACAATGGGCACATGCCACTTCCAGGGTGTAGCTGTATAGATGAGGTCTATATCATCGCGTTCGCACATTTTTTTATAATCATAGGGGCTTGAAGAATAACCGTCAGGTTTTTTGAAACCTGCATCCTCCGACATTTTTTGTGCACGTTTAACCCTGCTTTCAACAATATCGGAAACGGCAACAATCTCACATCCTTTGATTTTCAGTAAGTTATTATAATGATTTGTACCCATTCCTCCCACACCTACAAATCCTATCCTGACCTTTTCAAGAGGTTTTGTTTTAAAAGGATAAAAATCGAGTGCAGGGAGTACTTCGTCAGCATAAGAATTAATGGCTATACTTCCAAGAGTAAGTCCCAGTCCGGCTTTTGCGCTTTGCAACAAAAATTTACGACGGTCAATTTGTTTGCTCATAATGGATTTTTTTGAATTTATTATCAATTTTTCAGGAACCAAAAATAAATAATAAATGGGGAACTATTCAAAAAAAA
>CAYOZZ010000258.1:0-2955 GCA_964408535.1 uncultured Bacteroidales bacterium
AATGTTTACTAAATTATCAAAACTTGATATGTCTTTTAATAATGTATTGTTAAAAATGGCAATCCCTCCTACAGAATCAATATTTTCAAATCCAGATATGTTTAATAAGTTGTTGTTAGCAGATATTTCAATTATCCCACCAATAAATTTTAGATTCTCGAATCCTGAAATCTGTTCAAAACCATTATCTTCAATTATGAAATCATCAGCTATAGAGTCAAGCGTATTTAAAGATGTTAAAGATGTAATCGAATTATTATTGTATAGCTTTAAATTTCCCCGAACTGTTTTTAGTTTACTTAAACTACTGATATCCTCTATATTATCATTTGAAGCAATGTATAAATCTCCGTCAACTGTTGTCAGGTTACTTAAAGCGCTGATATCTTCTAATTCATCATTATTAATGATGTGAAGACTGCCATTAATTACAGATTGTCCTTCTAATATATTTAAATCTTTTGATTTTGTATCCGAAATATATACATCTTTATTAAATGACTCTATGTTTTTTAATGAGGATATGGTTTCCAGGTTATTGTTGTCTTCTATGACCAAACTTCCTCCCAAATATTTTAGATTTTCTAAACCTTCTAAACTAATCAAATCTTCATTGTATTTTAAAATTAAATCACCTTTAATATAGGTAATGTTTGATAACGTAAGCATGTTGGATAATCCTTCTATATCTGTTAATTTAAGATTTCCGTTAATTGTTGTATATCCTCTTTCGTAAAACTCCTGAAGTTCCTGCAGTGTTGGATTGACAAGGCTGATTTGATATTCGTCGGGATACAGGTCACATTGGACAGGATCATCATCATTACATGAAAATAAAGAAAATAAGACCATTGTTAAGAATAAAGGAAAATAAATAGTTTTTGTCATTTTTTTGTGAATTTTAATTATACATTACTCATTGTAACGCTCAAGGGTTGGATTTGTTTCAGTTTTTAATAGTTTTTTTTATGAGGTGTTAAGGGTAAAGAAGCAAAAAGCCTGCAAATGTTGAACTTACAGGCTTTTTGTGTGCCCAGAACAGGAATCGAACCTGCACGGCCTAAAACGGCCACAAGGCCCTCAACCTTGCGTGTCTACCAATTCCACCACCTGGGCGTAGTGAAAAAAAGAGACTTCAAAGTCTCTCTTTTCTATCCGCTTTTTGAGCGAAAAACGGGACTCGAACCCGCGACCCCGACCTTGGCAAGGTCGTGCTCTACCAACTGAGCTATTTTCGCATTTGCAACATCATCTCTGATTTTGCGGTTGCAAATATAGAAAATCATTTTCTTTCTGCAAAGAAAAATCTTGTACAAATTGCACTTTTTGTTTTTGATTTATTTTGTCAAATTTTAAACGTGCAATTTCAGGTTTTGATAATACCAAGATTTTGTGCTTTTAAAACGGCTTCTCGTCGTTTGTGTACATCAAGCTTTTTAAAAATATTTATGGTGTGTCGTTTCACCGTGCCCGAAGAGATAAAAAGCGCTTTGGCTATTTCTTTGTTCGAGTATCTTTTGGCCATTAAATCGAGTACGTCTAATTCACGGTTGGTCAGATTATCGAAATGGTTCTCCGGTATGCCTGATGATCTTTCCTCAATTTTTCTCACGGTATTTTGAGAAATTGCTCTTAAAATATCAAGTATAAATTTTTTCAACGTTCCGTCCGCTTCTAACGAAGTCAACAGATGCTGAATTTCTTTCCCCGATTCCACAAAAGGAAAGATCCATTCTTCTCTGTGTGCTTTTTGCAAGGCTTGAGTTAAGACATCTTCAGCACTCTTATTGTTTTGCTGTTTATTATATGCCACCGCCAAAAGAACAAGAGTTTTGATAAAAAAAGGTGTATTGTTGATGCGCTCAGCCAGTTTCAGGTGCCCAAGAAGTTTTTGCAGGGCTTCTCCGGTTTTTACCGGCTCGTTATGAGCCAGCAACACCCGGCATTCGGTAAGTCTTGGAACTTCGATATCAGACATTACATTGCCCGGGATAAAAGACATATCCGCCAGTTTTAGCCATTTATTTGCCGCTTCAAGGTCGTTTTCGTACAACGAAAGCCGGGCCCTGAGGGAATAGGACAAAGAGGTATAAACAGGATGTGCTTTATCGCTTACAAAAGAGAGCATCTTGTCATAAGTGTTTTTGTATTCCTCTTTTTTATTGAGCATTTTTTGTGTAAGCAACATTCCTGCAAAACAATTCATCGGTGCTGTCATGTTCAGATAATATACATTGTTGATCGCCTGCCCGAAATATAATTCAGCCTTTTCAAGATCATAATTTTGAAAAGCAATGTATCCATTAAAATAGTTTATCCAGGTCTGTGCAAAAATATCGTTAACCGACAGACATATCTTTAACTGTTTTTTCAATAGTTGTTTGGCCCTGTATAGATCACCGTCCAAAACCCTCATATAAATCAGTTTTCCCAACAATAAAATTTTAAATGTGGGATGCAGTCGGCCGCTTTGCAATATTTCTTCAGCTTCGCGGTAAACCGGTCCGGCGGTACCATTTTGTTGTGATGCAGTTCCGTAATATATACTTATAAAACTATAAGCACCGATACGTTCCGGTGAAATGTTCTCCAGAACCGTCTTAAAGAGTGCCATACTTTCTTTTGTTTCGGCAGACCAAAAACGAATTACTCCCTTAAAATACATTGCCTGAAGCTCAGTATCTTTATTCAGCTTTTGCTTTTGCTGCAACTCGTCAAGCTTTGTAAGCAACCCCGGAATGGACCAAAAAATGTTCTTATGCTCCAAAACCCACATCCGGGCAATAAGCAGATCAGGGCTTTGATAGATATAGGCTGCCGGAATTTTATCAAGCCATTGCTCCAGTACATACCATTTGTTTTCGTTAAGCGGGGTATGGATGTATTTCTCGATCAGTGCTGCCAGACTCTCCATATCACCCGACTGCGATGCGAGCGTAATGGCTTCATGGATCA
>CAYOZZ010000259.1:0-10935 GCA_964408535.1 uncultured Bacteroidales bacterium
ATAATTGTCAGAATTGCACCTCTTCTTTTTATTCCGTTTTTGCCACGAATAATAAAGAGTCCGGTTATTGCCAAAAGTATCAAAGCTCCGGCAAAAATATCGGAAAACCATGTCCACCATTTGCCCGGATTGTAATGAAGGAAATTGACAGCATGGAAAACGGGTCTGCGGTGAATATTTTCCAGAACTCCGTTTCCGGTTTCCAGGTCAATGACCATATTTCCGCCGTCAAGAAATATCTTTAGCCTCGTACCTCCCGGGAAGTAATGCTTTTTATAATTGTCTTCCTCATCAAATTCTTTGAGAATATTTAAAACCGTTTGTTTTGTTATTCCGCTTCTGTTGTTGGGAATATTAACGTGAACATCCCTGGTTTTAATAACATAATTCGGATTCCAGTCGTTTATGTGATTAATTGCTATTCCTGAAAGAGCGTAAATAACAGTCATAGCAAAAAATATATATCCCAGATCACGATGGATAGCACGGTTCCACTTCCTCCATTTAATTTTCATCCCTGTATTTTTTCGCAATAGAAAAAGGTCAGATGACACACCTGACCTTATAAGAAATTATTTATCTTCTTTGTCCGGTATAACCTCATACTCAACACATTCGACAGAGTAAAATGACAGGTGGTCCTTACCTGATTCAGCCAGCATTTCCCTCAGATTTTTAATCTGATTCATACTCTCTTCAGCTTCATTTTCCTCCTCACCTTCTCCTTCTTTTCCTTTTTCATGGTTACCCATATGAAGATTTTTCGAGCTTTCAATCTCCTTTTGAACATCGGCTTCCCATTCGTCAAGATATGCCTTGTCAATTATCTTCTCGTTTACAATTCCGACAACCTTAACTTCACTTCCTTCAAGGCTGGCATCAAAGCTGGAAATATTCTCACCCGATTCAACCTTTAAATGAGCATCGGAATTTTCATCAACAATAAACATACGTTTTCCACCATGCTTACAGGTATGGTCAACTATTCCCGTAAAAACAATTTGCTTTCCGACAAGTCCTTCAGCTTTATCGCTGAATTCGGCAAGAGTTATTTCCACAGGGGCTTCAGACATCTGTTCGTCAGCAGTATTATCAATTGTTGCACTGTTTTGTGAGTTGTTGCAGGCTGCAAACATTGTTGCGGCAAAAAGCACTAAAAATAATTTTTTCATATTTAATAATGTTGTTTTGTAAATATTTTGCATAATTATTAATTTTTTTTGAATTCCACGCTATTTTTTTGACATTTTCAAAAACGACACCTCTTTATCGGTCAGATATCTCCATTTGCCTCTTGGAATATCCTTTTTTGTCAAACCTGCAAAAGCAACCCTATCAAGCTTTTCAACCCTGTAACCGAGAGATTCGAATATACGCCTTACAATTCTGTTTCGCCCGGAATGAAGTTCAATCCCAACCTCTTTTTTACTTTCCGAATCCCTCACAAACGCAACCGCATCGGCTTTTATGAAACCGTCATCAAGCATAAAACCCTCGGTAATTTTCATCATATCATTTTTTGTAATTCTCTTGTCAAGAACGACATGATAAACTTTTTTAACTTTATGTTTAGGATGGGTAAGTCGTTTGGCAACATCACCGTCATTGGTAAACAGCAATAATCCGGTTGTATTTTTATCAAGTCTTCCGACCGGATATATCCTCTCTTTACAGGCATTTTTTACCAGTTCCATAACCGTCTTCCTGTTTCCGGGATCATCAGTTGTCGTAATAAAACCTTTCGGTTTATTTAACAAAACATAATACTGCTTCTCACGTCTGAGAGTCTGATTTCCATATTGCACCTTATCACCCGGAGCAACTTTTGTACCGAGTTCGGTAACGGTTTTACCGTTAATTCTTATCACACCCGATTCAATAAGCCGGTCGGCATCCCGCCTCGAACAAATACCTGCATTTGCAATAAATTTATTCAGTCTTATCATTCCGTCCGGCGAAAATTTCTTCTCAGGTCTGCTTTTTTCTACTTTTTTTCGTCTGTCCTCAGTGAATTTCTTCTTAAAATCAGGCTTTTTTCTTCTATCTTCCCGGCTGCTGTTTCTTGTCATAATCATATTTTTAAACTTTTGCAAAGATAAGTAATTCAATAATTTATTGAATAATATATAATTTTTTATTTATCAAATATATTAGCTTCAAATATGTCTGAAAAATAGTTTTGAAAAAAAATTTGAAAAAATTATTGACTTTTTGAAAAAAAATTGTACATTTGTACAACCAAAATCTGAAAGTTTGGTTCTTTAAAAAGTATAAATAAATCTGGTTCTTATCAAAATATAGTGTTATGAAAAAATTTATTACTTCAGTCCTGATTATCCTGTTTTTTACAGCTACTCCTTTTATTTCAAACATTTTTGCAGATACCCCTCCTGACCCGGGTGGAGGACCAGGTAGTGGAGATCAGCCTGTCGGAGGAGGTGCCCCGATAGGCGGAGGACTAATTGTAATGCTTGTAATGGGCGCAGCATACGGAGCCAAAAAGACATTTTTCCTTAATAAGGAGGAATAATTAATTATCAGATGTATTTATTAATAGCTTTACATTTCATTTTGGAAGTGTAAAGCTTTTTTTATTGAAATATGGCAGCTAAGAAAGTTTATGTAGTGTGGAAGGGAAACAATCCCGGGATTTATCAAACCTGGGATGAATGTAAAAAGCAGATCGAAGGATATTCAAATCCGGTTTTTAAATCATTTAAGAATAAAGAACTTGCAGAAAAAGCCTTCAAAGAAGGAAGTGAGAACTATATTGGAATAGATGAACGGATATTAAACTTCACCGATGAGCAGAGAAAACTTGTAGGCGATCCCATTGCAAACAGCCTTTCGGTTGATGCTGCCTGTGCCGGAAACCCGGGAATTCTGGAATACAGAGGTGTTTATACAAGTACGGGAAGAGAAATTTTCAGGCAGGGACCTTTTCCCGAAGGAACAGTTAATATCGGCGAATTTCTGGCTCTTGTTCACGGTCTTGCAATGCTAAAACAAAAAAACAGTAAAATCCCTGTTTATTCCGATTCCAGGATTGCAATAGGATGGGTAAAAAGAAAAAGGATTAACACAAAACTTCAGCGCAGTGCGAAAAATGAAAAACTCTTTCAGTTGGTTGACAGGGCTTTGGTATGGCTGCAAAATAATGATTACCCAAATGATATCCTGAAATGGGAAACAAAATACTGGGGTGAAATACCTGCAGATTTCGGAAGAAAATAACATTGCATTATTATTAACAGAGCGGTTAAATAGTATTCCAAAATTACATTCCCGAAAAATCCTTACTTTTGCACCCCTTTATATTAATGTACTATGAATAAACTATTTTTTAATTCTGTTTTTTTCTTTCAGCTATTTATCTGGTCTGCAATATCATACAGCCAGATCCCTCCCGGTTATTATGATCCGGCAGCGGGATTAAGCGGAACAGCATTGCAATCTGCATTACACAATATTATTGACAATCATACGGTACGCTCGTACAGTCAGTTATGGACCGATTTTCAGAGTACGGATGCCAAATCCAACGGTAAAGTGTGGGATATCTACTCAGATGTGCCGGGCGGAACTCCTCCGTATGAATATACATTTGGCAGTGATCAATGCGGTACATATTCCCAGGAGGGAGATTGTTACAACCGTGAGCACACATTCCCGAAAAGCTGGTTTGGAGGTGATGTTTCTCCTATGTATTCCGACCTTTTTCAGGTTATGCCTGCTGACGGTTATGTTAACAGTCAAAGAAGCAACTACCCATACGGAGAGGTCGGTTCATACACCTGGATTTCTCAAAACGGATGCAAGCTCGGAAGTTGCATTTATCCGGGTTACAACGGAACGGTTTTCGAACCGATTGATGAATACAAAGGCGATGTCGCACGTAACTATTTTTATATGGCAACACGTTATTACGGTGAGGACGGTAGCTGGCCCGGAAGCGATATGGTTGACGGTAGCCAGCTTAAGGAATGGGCGAAAAATATGCTCCTTGAGTGGAGTAATAACGACCCTGTAAGCCAGAAAGAGATTGACAGAAATAATGCCATTTACAACCTCCAGGATAACAGAAATCCTTTCATTGATCATCCTGAATACATCGGATTGATATGGGGTGACGGCCTTGCTGAAGAACCTGCTTATCAGGCTTCGGATTTTGCCGCGCAAAATATTACTCTCACCTGGACTGATGCAACCGGCACATATCTGCCCGATGCTTACCTTATCAGAATGAGTGACAGCGGTTTTGATGCAATTGCAGTTCCGTCGGACGGCGTTACCGTCTCGGATGACTTCTGGAATCTGAATATAGATTATGGTGTTGAAAACTGCATGTTTGAAAATCTTAGCCCAAACACTACATACTATTTTAAAATATTCGGCTACTCCGGTTCGGGAAATTCCATTGACTATAAAACCGATGGAAATATAATGCAGGTGAGCATAACAACAAGTAATTAATTCAATAACAAACATTTAAATATACGAACCAACTATGAAACTACTTACGGTTCTCTTAATATCACTCTCAATAATCTTCTCCATAACGGGACGGACCCAGGAAACGATTTTCAGTAACGGTTGCTCCGACCTGCCGGCAGGCTGGGTCAACGAGGGAGCTCAAAATTCAGGATATTATTTAATTACGGACGGAGAGTATGTGATAAGTCCCTCATACGATTTAACCGGTTATTCAGGTTTACAGCTCACATCCAACCTTCGGTCATACGGCTCCGGGACAGCTCCGGAATGTACAATTGAGATTTCAAACGACGGAGGATCAACCTGGTCGTGGGGCTCAATAATATTTTCCGACATACCCAATGTTTATACCGATTTTGTTTGGGATATAGGAACCGTTTCTGGTTCGTCGGTAAAATTCAGATGGTTCAAGTCGGATGGCACAAGAGATTTAAGAATTAACGACCTGGTTCTTACGGGTAATCTTACCGGCCCGACTCCTATGATTAACGCCAATCCTGAAGCCTTGTCGGGGTTTTCATATACACAGGGTAACGGTCCTTCAAATGAGCAATCATTTTCAGTCAGCGGAACAGACCTGACAAACGACATTCTGATTTCGGCACCTGTCCACTATGAGGTCTCGCAAATGCCAGGCTCCGGATATACTAATTCGATAACCCTGACACAATCGGGAGGAACCGTTTCATCAACAACAATTTATACACGGTTGAAATCAGGCTTCTCACAGGGAACTTATAATGAAGATATAACTATTTCCTCCGCAGGAGCAACAGATGTTTTTGTGAGCGTTAACGGTTCGGTTTACCAAACTGCTGCTACAACCGTTTTACCATACAACGAATCCTTTGATACTGACCTTGGTGATTGCTATGTTTACAGTGTTTCGGGAAGTACTAAGGAATGGATTTATACAACCGATACGGGAAACGGCTTTGCAGAAATGAACGGATATAATTCGGGAGATACTGAAGAAGACTGGCTTATTCTTCCCGGAATAAACCTTGATGATTACTCCGATGAATCAATGACATTCGATACATGGTACAGATATGGAAGTGATGATGCAAATAATTATCTGAAACTTTTTTATTCGACAAACTATCCCGGCACAGGAGACCCCTCAGGATTCAACTGGACGGAATTATCTTTTACTCATCCTTCGTCAACTGAAGTCTGGACCGGCTCCGGCACAATTGATCTTTCAGCGGTTACCGGAACTTCTGTTTTCATAGGGTTTAAATACAGATATGAACCGGGAAAATACAGAAAATGGAGGGTTGATAATATTTCCGTCGAAGAGCCGCCGGTTATTAATCCCGGCTCCTTTACGGCAACTCCGGTTTCCAGCTCCGCAATTGATTTATTATGGACTTTAAACGGAGCCAACGACAATGTTATGGTTGCCTGGTCAACTGACGGCAACTTCGGAACACCTGCAAACGGCTCAAACTATAATCCCGGAAGTACAATTACAGGAGGAGGGACTGTGATTTATAACGGAAACGGAACAAGTTTCAGCCACACAGGGCTTAACCCGTTAACGCACTATTTTTACAAAGCCTGGTCGGTTGACGGTAATATTGCTTATTCACCGGGAGTTACTGACGATACCTTCACTTTTGCACACGAACCGGACAATCATCCGACAAACCTTGTTGCTTCAACAAATACGGAAAGTGAAATAACGGTTTCCTGGACTGATGCTCCGGCAACCGAACATTATCTCCTGAAAGGAGCAGACGACAGTTATTCAGCCATAGTAAATCCGGTTGACGGAACACCTGAAAACAATTCACTTCTTGTTCAGAATGTTGATCAGGGTATCGAAACACACACATTTATCAATCTAAATTCGGGAACAAGGTATTATTTCAAAATATTCTCATACAACGGAACGGGAAACCTCGTAAATTACAAAACCGATAATGTTCCGCAGGCGGATGCCGAAACAAAACCCGCCTATGTTCCGAATATCTTTATCTCGGAATATATCGAAGGCAGCAGTTTAAATAAAGCTATTGAGATATACAACGGTGAAAGTCAGCCTGTTGATCTTTCCAAAATTACGATAAATCTTTATTCAAACGGAGCCGTCACACCCACGGCAACCTGGACGGGAACAGGAACCCTTGAAAGCGGGGCGACTTATGTGTTGTCAAACTCTTCAGCCGGAAGCATAATTGCAAACAAGAGCCAGGCAAATTCAGGAATTGCCGATTTTAACGGAAACGATGCACTTACACTACTCTATAACTCCGTGGTAATAGACAAAATCGGTGTTGTCGGTGAGAGTACGGAATGGAGTGTTGCAGGAATATCAAGCGCAACAAAAGATCATACTTTAGTCAGAAAACTATCCGTTACAACAGGAAATACGGACTGGAATTCTTCAGCAGGGACAGATGAGAACAACTCGGAATGGATTGTTTTCAACCAGGACCACTTTTATAATCTTGGAATATTTGGTACCGGATGGAGCGGACTGACCGGCTCCGACTGGAATACAGCGGGAAACTGGGATGTCAGAATACCTGTTTCAACAACAGACGCCCTGATAAACGGTTTTGTGGCAACAATGCCGGGAATTAATAATGACGGAGCCTCACCGGCCGAATGTAATGATTTGATTATCGAACCTAATGCGGTTGTAACAATTAATCCCTCAAAAGCAATGACGGTATCAGGTGAAATAACCGGCAACGGCTCTTTGCTAATAAAATCCGATGCGACAGGGACAGGTTCTCTTATCGAAAACACGGGAGTAACGGCGAACGTTGAACGCTATCTTGAGCAGGAGAAATGGCACTTTGTATCAGCTCCGGTTGATAATGCAAATACCGGTGTTTTTGCCGGTTTATATCTGAAATACTGGGATGAACCGGACGAGATTTGGAAATCGGTGTTAAGCCCGGATTCAACACTTGCAACCGATATGCAAGGATATGAAATCTGGTCGGACGATGCAACATCCGGGAATACGACAATTACATACTCAGGGTTGCTTAACAGCGGAAGTAAAACTATTTCCCTGACCAACACTCCGGGAACACCAAACGCAACCGACTACTCAGGCTTTAATCTAATCGGCAACCCCTACCCTTCAGCCGTCAATTGGAATAAAAACGACGGTTCGGGATGGACAAGGACAAATATTGATATGACGTTCTGGGTCTGGAATCCTGATGCGGGAAATTACGGAAGCTACACAAAAGGCAATCCTGCCGGAACAAACGGCGTTGACAGTATCATACCTCCCCAGCAGGGATTCTTTGTCAAGTGCAATAACACTTCCGGCGGCTCATTGTCGGTTGATAATAATGCCAGGGTTCATACGGCAAAAGATATTATGAAGTCGGGTAACAGCGGGCAATATCTTTTACTAAAGGTACAAGGAAATAATCACAGTGATGAAACTATTATCTCGGTTAATGATGAAGCATCAACAGGATATGACCCTGATATGGACGGAATAAAACTTTACGGAATAGAAGCTGCTCCGCAACTTTACACGGTAACTCCCGACAACTATGAGCTGGCAGTTTCTTCAGTTCCGGTTACAAATAATTTGACAATCCCGCTGAATCTTAAAACAGGTGCCGACGGAATCTATGTTTTATCATCAACCGATATTTCGGGATTTGAAAATATTCCTGTTTACATTGAAGATATTAAGGAAAACACCATTACAAAGGTTTTTCCCGGATTTGCCTATAAATTTTTCGCCACTACCGGAGATGAAGCGAATAGATTCCTCATTCATTTCTCAAACAGTGATTTCTCTCCAAAAGAAAGCAAAAATCCGGCTCCGGCAGGAGTTTCGGTTTATTCTTTTGAAAATGCCGTTTATATAAATTCAACCCGAGAAATATCCGGTAATATAAAAATTACGGACATTATGGGAAGAATAATTTTTAACAAAAAAATTAACCGTACGACCTTAGACAAAATTGACATGAAAGGATACAAAGGATGCTTCATTGTAAGCGTTATTACCGAAGATGGAATTAAAACCGGAAAGGTTATCATCAAATAAAAGTTTTCATCAACCGAAGAAATTCATACTATTATATAGTATTATTAACTATTTTTGCTTCCCGTTTTTTAAAATTTAATCCCTTCCGGGATTTAAAGGTTTAACAATTCGGTTAATTTGAATTAAATTTATTAATATATTAACAATTAAAATTTATGATTATGAAAAAATTTATGATTTTGTTAATCTCAACCTTTTTAACTATTAGTTTTACAGGCTTGGGACAGACAACCATTTGGAGTGAGGACTTTTCCACATATACAGATGGTACTGGTATTGATGGTACTGGTAATATAGGAGATTATCCGTCGGGTGTTACAAAGTGGACATTGGATGTTTCTGCAGCCACCTTGTCAAATACATCTGATTGGTTAAAAACCGTAAATCAAGAGATGGATGCCAGAGATGTTGACGGACCTGTGGAGTGGATATCGGAAAGTATAGATATTTCTTCATATACTTCTGTTTCTTTTAGTTTATTAGCAGAAGAAAGCGGTGATCATGAGACATCCGATTATTACGATGTATATTATAGCATTGATGGGGGAGCTTATACAAGAATTCCAAACTGGTTGGGTGTTTATGGAGATGCAAACCATACATTAATCGGTGATTATCCCGATGATGGAGACTGGCAATCGTTAACCATTTCCAAAACCGGATTGTCAGGAAGCACTTTGCAACTGAAAATTGTAATGAACAATAATGCCGGTTCTGAACATATGAAAATTGATGATGTTGTTGTGGAAGAATCATCAGGTGCCAATGTTCCTCCTGTAATTACAAATGTAACTCAAACACCATCATCAAATATTGACCCAAGTACAACTGTATCTGTATCAGCTGATGTTACTGACAGCGACGGCACAGTTGCAGTAGTAGAGTTACACTGGGGAACAACGTCAGGAAACCTTACAAACACAATTAATATGTCAAATGGCGGGACGGGAGATACTTACACAACGGATTCGGATATTCCCGCACAATCACATGGAACAACTGTTTATTACGAAGTTTATGCTGAAGATGACGACGGAGATGGAACTACTTCTACAGAGTATAGCTATACGGTAGTTGACCCTTCATTATTGGCAAAACTTGTAATTACTGAGATTTTATATAATCCTGCCGGTACAGATGATCCTTATGAATTTTTGGAAATATACAATAACGGAACTTCAAGTGTGAATCTTAGCGGTTATCAAATTCAAGATGCTGTAACCAAAACATTCTCTTCAGGTAATGTAATAGGTGTCGGAGAATATATTATTGTTGCAAAAGATTCAACAACATATACCGGAAATGGGTATCAGGCATTTCAATTTAGCGGTACTTTAAATAATTCGGGAGAGACAATAACTATTATTGATAATAATGGCTATACTATTGATCAGGTTTCTTATGATGACGGTGCAACTTTTCCGAGTATTGCCGATGGAATCGGACCTTCTGCCGAATTAATAGATGTTTCATCGGATAACAATTTGGGAAGCAACTGGAATGGAAGTTTGTTTAACGGAGGTTCGCCCGGTGAAGCTAACCAGCAAGGCTCTTCAGCTACAACCTGGGTTGGCTCAGGTTACGACGACTGGTCTTCTCCTTCTGAATGGACAAATGGTGTCCCGGGACCGGCAACAAATGTTACTATCCCATCCGGAACATCCAAAACGCCAAAAACAGATAAAACGAATTATTACAGATGTAACAATCTTGTAATAAATGCAGGCGGTAGCCTTACGGTTGATGATCTTTTAACAATAAACGGAGACCTAACACTTGAATCAGGTTCTTCTGAAACTGCATCACTTGTTGTTCTTGATCCTAATGGCACTGTTAATGTGTCAGGTACTACTACTACCGAACGCTTTTTATCACAGGATATATGGCATTACATTGCAACTCCGATTGACAATGCAAATACTGGAGTATTTACAGGTCTATATATGATGTACTGGGATGAACCAGTATGGTCATGGAAGTGGGTTTTGAGTGCCGACTCTACTCTTGCAGTTGATATGCAAGGTTATGCACTCTGGTCTGACGGTGCAGATGTTACGGTTTCTTATACAGGCGTATTAAATACAGGAACAAAAACAATCAGCCTGACAAATACTCCCGGAACTCCAAATCCAACGGATTATTCAGGATTTAACCTTGTGGGCAACCCATATCCTTCCTCATTAAACTGGAATAACGATGATGGCAGCGGCTGGACAAGAACAAACTTGGATATGACCGTATGGGTATGGAATCATTCTGCCGGGAATTATGGCTCTTACGTTAAAGATGCTGCTTCCGGAACTAATGATGTTGACAGTATCCTGGCTCCACAACAGGGATTTATGGTTCACTGCAACAGTACAAGCGGCGGTTCACTTTCTGTTGATAATGCTGCAAGAGTCCAC